>JBAXBG010000013.1:0-35251 GCA_037142115.1 Verrucomicrobiota bacterium
CGATAGGCGATGACCTTGTTTTTCTGGCCGATGCGGTGGGTCCGGTCGATGGCCTGGTTTTCCACCGCCGGATTCCACCACGGGTCGTAGAGGATGACGTAGGAGGCCGAGGTCAGGTTCAGACCCGAGCCGCCCGCCTTGAGCGAGAGCATGAACACCGAGGGCGACTTGGTGGTCTGGAACCGTTCGATCTCGCCTTTGCGGTCCTTGGTCTGGCCGGTCAGATAGTTATACGGGCGGTTCTCCAGCTCGAGGCGCGCCTTGATCAGGTCGAGCATCGTGACAAACTGCGAGAACACCAGCACCTTGTGGCCTTCCTCGTGAAGCTGATCGAGCAGATAGAACAGCGACTCCATCTTGGCCGACTCTTCCTTGAGATACTTCGGATCAATGAGGCCGGGGTGGCAGCAGATCTGGCGCAGGCGCATCAGCCCCTGGAGGATGGCAAACGAGTTCTTCTTGACCTCCTCGTCGGAGTCGAGGCCTAACAGCGCCTTCTGGATCCGTTTGAGCTCGGCCTTGTAGAGGTCGAGCTGGACGCCTTCCATCTTCGAGTAGACCTCTTCTTCAGTGCGCGGCGGCAGGTCCTGGGCGACCTGGAGCTTGGTGCGCCGGATCAGGAACGGGCGCAGGCGCGAGGCGAGCCGGCTCTGGCTGAGCGGGTCCTTGCGCTTGTCGAAGCGCTTCTTGAAGTAGGCGCGCGACCCGAGCACGCCGGGCATCGCAAACGCCATCAGCGACCACATGTCGAGCAGTCGGTTTTCAATCGGCGTGCCGGTGAGCACCAGACGGTTTTGGGAATCGAGCTCGCGGGCGCACTTGGCCGCCTTGGAGTCCGGGTTCTTGATTTGCTGGCCCTCGTCGAGGATGGTGGTGAGCCATTTGATGCCGTTGAGTTCCTCGCCGCAGACGCGCAGCTGGGCGTAGTTGAGAACCAGGATGTCGATGTGATTTTGGATGTGATCGACATCGATGTCGCTGCGGTTCTTGAGGATCTTGAGCTTGAAATCGGGGGTGAACTTCTGGGCTTCGCTGGCCCACACGTCCAACACCGATTTCGGACAGACCACCAGCGCCGGCTTCTTCGGGCCGCCGGTTTTGCGGTGCTCCTCGAACAGCCACAGCAAGTAGGTGAGGGCCTGGATGGTTTTGCCCAGACCCATGTCGTCGGCAAGGATGCCGCCGAAGTTGTTGACCGAGAGGTAGGCCAGGAACTTGAAACCGTCGATCTGATAGGGACGCAGGGTCGCGTTGAGACCCGCCGGCACCGGCGGATCGACTTCAAGCTGGATGTCGCCGGCACGGTTTTTGATCCGCTCCCAGGCTTTCGGGTCGAACACCTCGGCGGCCTTGGGGTCGGCCAGTTGCAGGGCGTGCATCCGGTGGGTTTCACCCGATAAATCGAAGGGATCGAGCCCGAGACGGGTGACCGCGTCGCGCTGGTCGGCGTCGAGCTTGATTTCCAGGCGCATCCACGAGCCATCCTCCATCCGGACGTAGCCACCGCGGGCGGCGACGAGTTGGCGAATCTGGGCTTTCGAGAGATTGATGCCCTGGACGTCGATGACGATGCGCAGGTCGAACCAGTCGATGTCCTGGCCGACGACCTCGAAGCGCACCGAGGCGGTGACGGGGTCGGCTAGGATCGAGCGCAGGCGCAGGTCGATATCAAGTTCGATGTCCTTGGGCATCGCCTTGACCCAGTCGGCGAATTTTTCCGGGAACTGTTTGGTGATGCGGGATTTGAACGAAAGCAGCTTCTCGTCGTAGGAGAGGCCCATTTCGTCGAGGATGGGCGGCACCGGATAGAGCGACTCGCGGGCGAAGCGCAGCAGTTGCTTGCCCTTGACGGCTTGTTGCTCGGCGAGTTCCCAGCCGTCCTTGGTGAAGCGCTCGGTGCGGCGGCCCTTGGTCTCGATGGCGGTGACGTCGATGACCAGGTGCTCGGTTTCGGCGGCGGTCAGGCCGGCGATGAGCTTCATCTCGAACTTGGGTGTGAGCTCGAGATCGACGACGCGTTTCTTGAGCGACTCAGGCAGAGAGGCGCCGATTTTACGGAGGAATTCCACGCCTTCGAGCGAGTCGATGACCCGCTTGGGGATCAGGTAACGCGGCATCACGTCGGTTTCCTCAAGCCAGCGCGGCGGCCCGGGAAAGACGGTTTCGTCGGACTGATAGAACTCCTTGCGCCCGGGCAGCAGCCGCACCGAGTGGGTGACATTTTCGCCGGCGGCGGTGACCAGTTGCAGGGCGAAACTCTTGGCATCGTAGGGATCATCCTCGCAGACCCAGCGCAGCGCATCTTCCACGACTTTGAAATCCTTCTCGTCGAGGTTGACGATGTAGCCTTTGAGCGCCGGTTGGCGGAACACCCGGTTCATGAATCGGCAGGATTCCTCCTGGTCGAAATCGAGGGTGGTGTCGCCGTATTTGCGGTAAAATGCCAGGTAGTGTTCCCACAACGTCTGGCTGGGGGCGTCCATCAGCAGGGCCCCTTCGTGATGCAGATTGACGTAGTGCTCGATGTCGTTTTTCTCGCGCAGCTGGAGCCACGAGCCGGACTTCTCATCTTTGACCTCGACGCGGGCCTCGTTGATGGTGGCGACCAGGCGGAACGCCACGGTCAGCGGCTCGTCCTGCGGCGGTCGCTCGTTGACCTGCTCGATGCGGTCATACCAGGCCGCGACTTCGCGCTCCTGCTCCCAGTCCACCATCTTTTTCTGCACGTGGCCGAGATCGGTGATCACGCTCATGAACTCCGGATACGGAAGCTTCTTCTTGTAGAAAGCGTAGGCGATGTAGTTCCAGAACTCGAGGATGTCGCCGGGAGGCATCGGCCAGAGTTCGAGCGGCTCGTAGGTGGTGATTTCCCAGCGCGGGGTGATGCGCACCATGTCGTGATCGTGGAGTTCGCCCTCGATCACGTAGCGGCGGTAGCGTTTTTCGATTTTGGTGACAAAGTCCGCCTCCTTGTCATCGAGTTCGCGGCCGAGTTTTTCCTCGATGATATCGAGCACGGGCGTGTCATCGAATTCGTTGGGCGATTCGGGCAGATCCTCGCCGCGGTGCATGCGCTCCATCATGGTGGCATACTGGCAGGTGCCGGCAATGATCTCGTCCTCGGCGGTGCAGGAGCCAAACCAGCGGTTGCCCTGAAGGCGCAGGCTGGTGCGGAAGGTCCCGGTCTCGTCCTCGACGCGGCCTTGAATGAACAGGTGGTTGCCGAAAATCTGGGTGACGGCACCGTCTTTTTGCAACATTTCGCCGCGTTTCCGGGCTTCCTCGGGGAAACTGTTCAGGAAATTGAGAGTGGCTCGGTCTGGATTCATCGCGTATGGAGTAGTAAGGGTGCCCGAACTCGACGCACACGATCAAACAGCGCGTACACCCAGCAGCGGGGCGCGAACTTAATCCACGATCCTTGGGCAAATCAATACAAACCTGCGATGGCGGTGGCGGAATCTTGCGCCTGTCATCTTGCCACCTACAAACCGCGGATTTTCATCGCAAGGCGAGCAAGGTGAATTCCTTGTGATGCACGCTGAGCTGCTGCAAGCGGATCCTGCCAAACCCCATCGCCGCGACTGCCGCGAACCATTGCGCCTGATCGGCCACCTGCCCGAGATCGGTCAGTTTCAAGGTGATGAGCACGCCGCCGATCGTCGGTGCCATCTTGCAAATCCGGGCGCATTCGGCGAGCACCACCGCCGGCGACTGGTTCATGTCCGACATGAACCAGCTGACGCCTTGGCCGAGGTCGCGCTTGCTGGTCAGAGCCGCCGGTTTGCGGCAGTGAAAAAACCATGGCCGGTCGCGCGGGGCGGCCTGGCGATCCGTGATCTCGGCGGTCTGGATGACGGCAGCCATCTTGGCAGGATCCACCCCGATGACGGATGCCCCGCGCCTCAGCAAGGCGAGCACCACCCCGCCAGGAGCGCAACCGAGTTCGACGACCGTGTCGGCGGGCGAAAAATCCAAATCAAAAAACCGCGCCGCCTCCTCGAGTTTCAGCCAGGCGCGCGACGGCGAGTCCACGGGCATAACCAGGCCACCATCCCCGGCCGGGTCCGGGCTGAGCCAGCGCGCGTGGCGGTGCACCCCCGCCCAATACTCGGCCGGCCCGAGCTCCACCACCGTGCCGATGAGTTGCCCGAGCTCCGGCCGGCCTGCCCCCCCCCCTCGTGCACGCCCTGGATCTGGCGCTCCGCATAGCGCGCGTGATGAACGAGAGGCACCGCCCCCAGCGCCGCCTCAAGCAGGCAAACCGCATCCTCGCGCGTCGCCGCCTTGCCCAGCGACAGGCAGAGCCGCCGCGCGCAGGCCAGCGGCACCTCCAACTCCTCCAGCGAGAACGCCGCGTCCGCCTTGAACGTCACGAATCCTCGCCGCTGGTAGCTGGGTCGCCAGCCCAAAGGCCGCGTCTCCAGCTTCAGCGCCTGTTCCGACCCCGGATTGACCAGCGCAAACACAAACTCGGATTCGATAGGATGGATCATGAATTTCTGACAGCCGCAGGCCACGCCATGCGCGCAGACATTAGAAATCCCCATCCCGGCGGCAAGACGCATTTGTGGGACGCATTTGTGGGACGCATTTGTGGGATGATCCAGGCGCGCCGCGTTGCCCCGGTCGTTTGTGCAGGATTCTTGTGTGAAAGCCCCCCCCTGCGGCCCCTGCTCGTTCATGAATGCACGACAAGATTCCCTTGGTTGCCTTGGCTGTTCCAATTATTCGCATGCACGACGGGCGAAGGTGTCCGTGGATCGATCACCCATCCACTCCCACCCGCAAATCCCGCGCACTCCACAATAGCCCCTGGGTGGCGGAGGCGCTGCCCCGCATCGTCCTGGCACCATCCTGGCGCGGCATGTACATCCGCTGCCGTTCCCGCTCCACATCCCCGAACACAAACTCACGGTTCACCGCCCGGCTCACAACTCCAGCCTCGCACGGCTGCCGCGCTCAACGCGGTTTCAGATGAACTGCCTCGCTGCTACAGCCCTCGCCCAGGCGCACCTGCGGTGGCTTGCCGGGCGGATGCACGATCTCCACGCCGCGACTGTGATCGACGGCGATGTCGACGGCGGTGTCCTTCTGATAGCGGTTGGGGCCGACCACGACGCCATCGGTGGAGCCGATGTGCACCGCAGTGCCAGGGCCAGTGAACATACAGTCCTCGATGCGGATGCCGCGGTGCACTCCAGGCGGGGCCGGCCGGTTGCCGGCCAGATCGGCGAAGACGTCGATGGCCGCGGCGCGCCGGGCGATACCGTAGTTGCAACCACTGATCGAGCAGCGGCGGATGATGACGTCGCGCACACCCGGCCCCTCGCACCACTCGGCGGCGTCGGCGCAGATCTGGATGGCGGCACCGGAGACATCAGTGAAGGCGCAGTCCTCGACCACCACGTCGCGGGTCTGCAACAGAAATCCGCGCGCCCGGTTGCCGCGCACCTTGCAGCGGGCGATGCGCGCCGACGGCAAGGTCGAGGTGTTAGCCAGCAGCGAGCCGACGGTGATGGCCGCAGGCAGCGGCTGGGTGCTGCGGATGAGCGTCCGCTTGCCGTCCTGGCGCGACTCGGCCACGGTCAGGTCGGCGACGGGCAGCAGCGGCGCGTCGGCGGCGCAGGCCTCAATGGCGTCGCCGGCTGCGGGCAGGTCCCACGTCGATCGCTCCTTGTCGTAGTAGGGGTGCAACCGCGCTCGCTGCACCAGCAAGGTGCGGTCGTCCGGTCGCTCGACCACCAAGCCATACATGCCATGGATGTTGATCGCATCGTCACCCATGCCGGCGAAGGTGCTGTCCTCGACGAGAATGCGGCCGCGGCAGGCACCGAAGTGCATGGCGTCGGCGGTGGCGCTCATGGCGAAACCTGGCGGTGGCACGACCGAGAACCGGCGCACCGTGAGGTCACGGCACTCCCAGGCCATCAGGCCCATGCCCGACGTGGCCTCGACGGCGACATCTTCGATGAGGACATCGCTGCAGCCGCGCATCAAAATAGCGCCGCCGGCATAGACCTCGTGGCGGACGACGACGGTGCCGCCGATGGCAGGCAACTTCGCGCCGCGCTGGATCGGCACGCGCAGGTGGCCGGCGGCGGTGACTGTCGAAGGCTCGGGGCGTTCGCCGTTGCACTGGTAGGTCTCCCAGCCGTCGGAGGAGGTGCGGGCGTTGGCGAGGTCCCAGCCCATGACCGCCTGGGTCAGGCGGCCAGCCTCGGCACGATAGGGCGCGGCGACGGCCAACTCAACACCGTGAAACGCGGCATCCTGCGCCACCACCGTGCCGACGGTGTGTGGCAGCGGCTCGCAGGTGATGCGCAGGTTGCGCAGGGTCAGGCCGCGGCAGGCATCGAAGCCGAACAGGCGGGTGGCACCGCTGCCGACCAACACGGCGTCCTGTCCGACAATGGTGATGCCCGACAGTTGGCCAGCGAGCACGGCCGCCTCCGGACGCACGGTGGCGCGCAGGCGGTAGCGACCGGGTGCCAGCGTCAGAGTGCCGCCGCCGGCCTGTCCGAGCCGGGCCAGAGCCTGGGTGATGGCGGCGCCGTCGTCAGCGCCGGGTTGCAGGGTGATCATCTCGGCAGCATTCGCGACGATGGCGGTGAGGAGCAGGACGGCGAGGTTCAGGTGCATGAAATTCGAGCGCTGGAGAGGATGCGCGCCTGGCGCGCGGTGCGTGATGGCTGCTGATGATGAAGAAAGAGTCGCTGGCAAGGAAGCCCCATCTTGCCACAAAATGGGTTTGGGGGTGCTGGCCGTTGAGGAATTCTTGCCGCGCCGGTTGCGTGGGGCGCCCAACACGGTCGGTTCAGCTAACGATAATAGATCACCAACCGCAGAGGAACGGGACGAAACACTTCCTAACCGAACCATGTCGGGAGGCGACTTGGCGGCCAGCCTCACTCACAAATCAGCCCCTTGAAACATTGGAGCTGGATTAACGCCATGTTTTGAGCAGTCTGGGACAGTGTCAGATCGGCCAATCACAACCCGTTCAGCGACCCAGGGATGGGCATCCACAGTGCACACCCCGACTCCACGCATCGACCGCATGCTGCGAGTGCGCGGCATGGTGCAAGGGGTCGGATTCCGGCCGTTTGTGCTGCGTTTGGCCACCGAGCTAGGCGTTAGAGGCTGGGTGCGCAACGACTCCGCGGGGGTCTTGGCGCGGGTGGTGGGCACGCCGCCCCAGTTGGACGATTTGGCCGCGCAGTTGCTCCGGCGGGCACCGATGGCCGCCCGGGTTACCGGTGTCGAGTGGCTCGACGGCCCGCCAACCGGACCCTTCGTCGCCGGCGGCTTTCAGATCATCGCCAGTAGCGCCGCGCAGGGAGAAATCGAAACCTGCGCGCCGGTCGACCTGGCACCGTGCGACGACTGCCGGCGCGAGTTGCGCGATCCCGCCGACCGCCGTCACGGCTATCCGTTCATCAACTGCACCCAATGCGGCCCCCGCTATACCCTCATCGAGCGCCTGCCCTACGACCGCCCCCAAACCACCATGGCGGTGTTCACGATGTGTCCGGCCTGTCAGCACGAGTATGACAACCCGCAGGATCGGCGGTTTCACGCCGAACCTAACGCCTGCCCGGCCTGCGGACCACAACTTCAACTCACCGATGCCGCTGGCAGCTCCCTGGCATTCGGCACCGCCGCGCTGGAGTGGGCGGTCGGGTCTTTGGGCACCGGCGGTATCGTCGCGGTCAAAGGCGTCGGCGGGTTCCACCTGATGACCGATGCGACCGACGAGGTCGCGGTCGCCGAACTGCGCCGCCGCAAGCACCGCGAGCAAAAGCCCTTGGCGGTGATGTTTTACGATCTCGCCATGCTGCGGCGATGGGCGGTGGTGTCAGCCGACGCCGACAAACTGCTGCAGTCTCCGCATGGCCCGATTGTCCTGGTTCCCAGGCAGCCGCAGGCCGCGCTCGCCGCCGGCGTGGCTCCTGGCAACCCGTGGATCGGCGCGCTGCTGCCGTCGTCCCCGCTGCATCTGTTATTGTTAGAGCGGGTCGACCGCCCGCTGGTGGCAACCAGCGCCAACCTCTCCGACGAACCGCTCTGCACCGGCGACGACGAGGCGCGGCATCGCCTGGCGGGCATCGCGGATCTGTTCCTCGGGCACAACCGCGCCATCGCCCGGCCGGTGGACGACTCGATCGTGCGCTTCACGGCCGGCGGGCTGCCCATCGTGTTGCGGCGAGCGCGAGGCCACGCGCCTGCACCGTTCGAGCTGCCCGCCGCGTTGGAGCAGCCGATCCTGTGCGTGGGGGCGCAGCAGAAAAACACGGTGGCCGTGGCGTCGGGACGCCGACTCGTGCTCAGCCCGCATCTAGGCGATCTCGGCGGCGCGGCCACCCACCGGGTGTTTGCGAGCACGATCGACACTCTCAGCTCGCTGCTCGCCACCACTGCCGGCGTCGTGGTTTGCGACAAGCATCCCGACTATGCATCCACGCGTTTTGCGGATGATTGCGGGCTGCCGCGCATCGCCGTGCAGCACCATCTCGCCCATGTGCTGGCCGTATTGTTAGAGCACGGCCATCCGGCCGACGGCGTGTTGGGGTTGGCGTGGGACGGCACCGGCTACGGCGAGGACGGCACCGTCTGGGGCGGCGAGTTCATCCTGCTGCAAAATGGCCGGGCCTCTCGTTTTGCGCGCTTGCGACCATTCCAGCTGCCCGGCGGCGAAGCCGCAGTGCGCGACGCGCGCCGGGTCGCCGTCGCCCTCGCGGACCGGTGTGGCGACCCCGCAGCGGTGGCCACCCGCTTCGGATTTTCCGGCGCGGAGTCTGCCACCTTGCAATCAATGCTGCGCCAGGGGTTGAACTCGCCGATTTGCACCAGTGTCGGCCGACTGTTCGACGGAGTCGGCGCTCTGCTAGGCCTGGGCGAGCGCAACTTGTACGAGGGTCAGCTGCCCATGGCGGTGGAAACCGCCGCGCTGGGCGCGCCGATCGACGGTGAGGCCCTGCCATTTCGCGTGGGACCGGCGGCCAGCAGTGCCAGCTGGGAAATCGACTGGAGTCCGGCGATCGCGCCATTGCTGGACCATCCTCCGCGCCAGGCGGGCCGGGTCGCGGCGGCGTTTCACCGTGGCCTGGTCGCCGCGGCCCTTGAAATCTGCCAGTTAGCGGGTGTCAAAACCGTTGTCCTGTCGGGCGGATGTTTCCAAAACGCCCTGCTGCGTCACTTTGCCCAGAGCCGCTTGTCCAACGCCGGATTTTCGGTGCTCGCGCCGCGCGAGTTGCCGCCCCACGATGGCGCCATTGCCGCGGGCCAGGCGCTCGGCGCGCTGTGGAACCTCACCACCGTGGAAATGCCCAGCCCCGACCCTTCGTCCTACTGAGTCATATGAGGACTTACCGCCAAGTCTCCAAGTTCGCCACGCTGGATTTCCTAACGAAATAACTTTAGAAATAATTCCAATTGCTTGTAGTCCCTTCTAAATTCGCGTCCATTCGTGTTCATTCGCGGTTTCATTTAGCACCCAATCCCCACCAACCATGTGCCTCGCAGTTCCCGGAAAAATAATCGATATCCAAGGTGACGACCCGTTGTTGCGGAGCGCCCGCGTGAGTTTTGCCGGCGTCATCAAGCACGTCTGCCTCACCTGCGCCCCCGAAGCCAAACCCGGCGACTACGTGCTGGTGCATGTCGGCGTGGCCATCAGCGTGGTCGATGAAAAAGAGGCCGAGGAAACCATGTCCTATCTCAGGCAAATGGGTGAACTCGACGGCCTGGAGCTCGAACCCACCGGCGGCCTCGCATCATGAAATATGTCGACGAATACCGCGATGCCGCGCTCGTCCACAAGCTGGCGGGCACGATCCGCCGCATCACCACGCGGCCGTGGACGATCATGGAAATCTGCGGCGGCCAGACCCATGCCATCGTCAAGTTCGGTCTCGATGAATTGCTGCCGGAGCTCATCACGCTGGTTCACGGGCCCGGCTGCCCAGTCTGTGTCACCAGCGCCGAACTGATCGACCACGCCGTCGAACTGGCGCTGGATCACCGTGCGATCCTGTGTTCGTTCGGCGACATGCTGCGCGTGCCCGGCAACACGGTTGACCTTCTAACAGCCAAAGCCCGCGGCGGCGACGTGCGCATCGTTTACTCGCCGCTGGATGCCGTCGCCATCGCCCGCGACCACCCCAGCCAGCAAGTCGTGTTCTTTGCCGTCGGCTTTGAAACGACCGCGCCGGCCAACGCCCTGGCGGTGCTACACGCCCAACACCTGAACGTGGAAAATTTTTCCATTCTAACCTCACACGTGCTGGTGCCGCCGGCGATGCGCGCGATTCTGGGTTCAGCGGACAACCGGGTGCAGGGGTTTCTGGCAGCCGGCCACGTCTGCACCATCATGGGCCTGGAGGAATACGGGCCGATCGCCCGCGAATTCGCCGCGCCCATCATCATCACCGGATTCGAACCGGTGGACATCCTCGAGGGAATTTGCCGCTGCGTCCAACAACTCGAGGTCGGCCGCGCCGAGGTCGAGAACGCCTATGCCCGCGCGGTGAAGCCCGAGGGCAACCTCCATGCCCGCCGGATCGTCGAGCAGGTTTTTGCCATCGCCGACCGCGATTGGCGCGGCCTCGGCGTGATCCCCCACAGCGGCCTGGCAGTTAGGCCGGCTTACGCCGCCTTCGATGCCAACCAACGATTCACCCTGCAACCTGCAAATTGCACCGTCGGCACGGAGTGCATCAGCGGTGAAATCATGCGCGGGGTCAAGAAACCCCATGACTGCCCGGCGTTCGGCACGCGCTGCCAACCCGAGCACCCCCTCGGAGCCCCGATGGTGTCGAGCGAAGGCGCCTGCGCCGCCTACTTCCGCTATCGCAGCCGCGGCGGCGTGGGGTCCTGCGGGTAGAGCGCAGAGCCATAATGCGGCGAGTCTGGAGACTCGCGGTCCGTGATCGCCGGTCCAAAAAGGGCAGTTGACGGGGTGATGGTTCTAATGGCAGTGTGACTGTTGGTTAATCACCCATCCAACAACCATGAAATTCCATCAACTGCTGATCCTGCCCGTCGCCATCACCGCCCTTGTGAGCTGCACCACCCTCAAGACCGAATCCACCACTTCCGCCAAAATCAAGCAGGGCGTGCCCGGCGGTGAGGTCGTCCAAACCACCACAATCCGGGCCACCGTCACCGGCCTGGACGCTGCCAAACGCAAGATCACCCTGGTCAATCCCGAAGGACAAAAATTCACGGTCACGGCCGGCCCCGAAGTGGTGAACTTCCCCCAGATCCGCATCGGCGATCAGCTCAAGATGACCCTCACCGAGGAAATCGTCGTGCGCATGGCCAAACCGGGCGAGAAAGCCCATGAAGCTGCCGCCGCGGCTGTTGGTCTCGCGCCGGTCGGGGCCAAACCCGGCGTCATCACCGCCGCAACCTATCAGACCACGGCCACCGTCACCGCCATCGACCAGCACAACCGCAAGGCCACGCTGCGCTTTGCTGACGGCACGTCCAAGAAATTCCCGGTCCGCAAGGATGTGGACCTGACCAAGCGCAAGGTCGGAGAAAAAGTGCTGATCCGCGCCACCGAGGTCCTGGCCATCCGGATTGAAAAGCCGTGACCGCGCGCCATGGTGAACCTGCCCGCCTGATGAGAACCCTGCTCAAGGAAATCCGCCACACCCCTTTGCTCTGGCTGCTGGCCTTTGTGCCGGTGGTGTGGGTCGCCGCAAAACTCAGGCCCGATGCCCACACGCTGTTGTTTGCGCTCTCCGTGCTGGCCATCGTGCCGCTCGCGGCATTGCTCAGTCATGCCACCGAATCCGTCGCGGCCATGACCGGTGACGCGGTGGGCGGTCTGCTCAATGCGACGCTTGGCAACCTAACCGAGCTGATCATCGCGCTGGCGGCCCTACATGCCGGCCAATACATGCTGGTGAAGGCGTCCATCGCCGGAGCGATCGTCACCAACACCTTGTTCATGCTCGGCGCTTCCTTCCTGATTGGCGGGCTGAAATACCATGTCCAGGAATACAACCGGGCCAGCGCTCGCCTGCAAGCCGGGTTGCTTTTCCTGGCCACCATCGCGATGTTGGTTCCGTCCTTGATCCAAGAGGCCGATTTTCCGACCTCCGCCACCTTCACCAACCAATTGAGCGTCGGACTCGCGGTGCTGTTGATCGCCGCCTACGGACTCGGCATGGTGTTTTCGCTCATCACACACCGCGAGGTCTTTGCCAGCGAGTTCCATGGCGAGCAAGAAAATGAGCCCTGGCCGATCCGACTGGCGCTCGCCACCCTCGCCGGAGTCACCGTGCTGGTGGCGTTGGTGAGCGAGGTTTTTGTCGATTCCGTGCAGCAAGCAGCCGTGAGTTTCGGGATGACGCCGGCCTTCGTCGGCTTCATCGTGGTGGCGCTGGTGGGCGCCGCGGCCGAAATGGCCGCGGCGTTTTCCGGCGCGCGCAAAGACCGCCTCGACCTCAGCGTGAGTATCTCCCTCGGCAGCGCCGCGCAAATCGCCCTCTTCGTGGCTCCCCTGCTCGTGTTACTCAGCCACTTCATCGGCCCTCAACCGATGGATTTGCAATTCTGGCCGGGCGCGGTGGTGATGATTATCACCTCCACCCTGACCGCCTCCATGGTCACTAACAGCGGGCGCTCGGCGTGGTTCGTCGGCGTGCTGGTGCTGATGGTCTATCTCATTTTTGCCATGACACTCTACCTGATGCCCCCAAGGACATGAAGGCCGCCATCTCCCCCCCCTTCCACCTGTTGCCGCTGGTTGCCGCTCTCGCCTGCTGCGGGTGTGCGTCCACCGTCCGGCCTCCGGAGCAAGGCGCGCAGCTGCCGGCTGCCATTGATTTGAAAAAAGCCGGCGCGCAAGCGTTGCCCACCGAACAACGGGCGGTTTTATATCTGAACTCAGCGCGGGAGGCTTGCGCACTCATGGATTCCCGGAGTTCCGGGGAATCAGGGAGGCGGGTGTATAACAAGGCCGCCGCCGATCTAACCGTTCTGCTGGGTTCCGCCGAGCACGGCCGCTGGTGGAACCATCCGCTCGTGCTGCACTCCGGGGGATCCACCTATCGCCTGCGATTTGCCGGCGCCACCCGCGACGGGGTTTGGGATCCCGCCTGGTTCACCGCTTTCACGCCGGCCGGGGAGGTGGATCTCAAAACCATTAGACGCCGGGACCGGCAGGATGGCGTCGGCGGCGCGCTGGTGGGCGTTCACCGAACGGACCCGTTGGAAGCCTTCTCACCCAGGGTCGGAGTCACCGCGCCGGTCACTGCCGTTCTCGATTTCAAGGACCGTGACGTGGTTCTCACGCTGATCGATCCCACGAAAAAACCCGCGGCCCGCGTCGCCGGCGGCCTGCGTTTGCTCGACGCGGATTTCTCCGCGCCGCTCGCCTACTACCCGCAGCCGTCCGAATATTGGGAAGGCATCATGGGAGCCCTCCGCGTCTCCCAACACATGAAGACCACGGGCCTCTACATGTTGCAACCCTACGACCCGGACCGCATCCCGCTCATTTTCGTCCACGGCCTGATTTCAACGCCGCGGATGTGGCGCAATGTCGTCAATGAGATCGACTTCGACCCGCTGCTGCGCAAGCACTATCAATGCTGGGTCTTTGCCTACCCCACCGGCAATCCCCCCCTCTATTCCGCGCTGCGGTTCCGTGAGGAACTCGCCAAAGTCCACCAACTCCACCCGCATGCCCGCAAGTATGTGCTCGTCGGGCACAGCATGGGCGGCATCCTCTCGCGCACCCAGGTCACCACTCTCGATCGCAATGCCTGGAATGCCATGGGCAAAGACCAAGCCAGACAGTTCTTTGCCAACGTCAAACCCGGCAGCCTCATCGAGCGCGCCACCATTTTCCATGCCAACCCGCACGTGGCGCGTGCCATCTTCATTTGCACGCCGCACCGGGGCAGTGAAATGGCCCTCGGCAGCCTCGGCTCACTGGCGATGCGGATGATTTCCCTGCCCACCGACCTCGCCTCCACCCTCACCGGCACCATCGGCGACTCCATCGCCATCGTCACCGGCGACCCCAACCGCCTGCCTAACAGCGTGATCGGGCTCTCCCCGAACAATCCCGCCCTCAAGGTGCTCGACACCCGCCCCGTCGAAGTCCCGTGTCACTCGATCATCGGGGACCGTGGCAGGGGCGACACCTTGCACAGTTCGGACGGCGTGGTGGCATACTGGAGCTCCCATCTCCAAGCCGCCAAATCCGAACGCATCGTCCCCGGCCCGCATGGCGCCTGTGAGATGCCCGAGACCATCACCGAACTCCGCCGCCTGCTCCATCTCCACCTCGGGCAAAACGAACCGGGCCGCGTCAGCAAATCCGCGGCAGCTGCTCGCCGCTCAGGCGGTCGACGATGCGCTCGGTGCCTAACACCGTGCGCTGGGTGACCTGCCCCGGCGGCCCGGACCGGACCGTGCCGATGACCACCGGCGGCCCGCCCGGGGCGGTGCGGGCGAGGATGGCCAGGGCCTGGTCCGCCTGCGCGGCGGGCAGCACGCAGACCATGCGCCCCTCGTTGGCCACATACAGCGGATCGAGTCCGAGAATCTCGCAGGCGCCGCCGACCGCTTCCAAGACCGGCACCTTGGCCCCGTCAATGGCGAGCGCCAGACCGGACGCCTCGGCCAATTCCACCAGCGAGGTGGCGAGGCCGCCGCGCGTCAGGTCGCGCAGGCAATGGACCTCCAGCCCGGCTAACAACAACGCCTGCACGGCGTCGACCAGCGGCGCGCAGTCGCTCTCGATCTCGCTTTCGAATGACAGTCCGGCGCGGGTTGCCATGATCGCCATGCCATGCCGTCCGACGTCGCCGCTGAGAATGATGGCATCCCCCGCGCGGATGGCGGCCGGCGAGATCGTTAGAGTGGTTTCGATCACCCCCACCCCGGAGGTGGTGATGTAAACCCCGTCCCCCCTGCCCCGTTCCACCACCTTGGTGTCGCCTGTCACGATGGCCACCCCGACCGCAGCCGCCGCCGCTTGCATTGAGCTCACGATATTTTCCAAGGTCGCGACGGCCAACCCTTCTTCCAGGATGAAGCTGGCGCTGAGCCACAATGGCCGCGCGCCGCACATGCACAGGTCGTTGACCGTGCCGTTGACCGCGAGTTGGCCGATGTCGCCGCCGGGGAAAAACAACGGGCTCACCACATGCGCATCGGTGGTGAAGGCCAGCCGGCCGCCCCCGGGGAATGCCAGCAACGCCCCGTCGTGCTGCGCCTCCAGCGCGGTGTTGGCAAAGGCCGGTCGGAATATCCGGTTGATCAGATCCTGGGTGAGCCGCCCCCCGCCGCCATGTCCCATCGTGATCTCCAGCCGATGCGGCAGCGGCGCGGGGCAGGAGGCGAAAACCGAGGCGGGGTCAGGCGTGGACACAATCCACGTCATAACCTCCAGCTGGCGCAGCGCCGAGGAAAAAGCGCCCGCACGGTGTGAAATGAGGCGATCTGGAACCGCCGGACAAGGGTTTCAATTCTATTACCAATCCAAGTTTGACCTCGTCGCGACACGGTTTTGATTGCATGCCGCGAGGGATGCCCGAACAGTCCCCCCGTCCAGGATCCCATCCCCACCGCATGAAAGTCATCGCCGTCGCCAACCAAAAAGGAGGAGTGGGCAAAACCACCACCGCCTTGAATCTATCCGCCGGGCTGGCGATGCGCGGCCAGCGCGTGCTGCTGGTGGATCTCGACCCGCAGGCCAACTGCACCAGCGGCCTGGGCATCGACCCGCCCGCTGGCAGCAGCATGTATCCGGTGCTCGTCGGAGAATCCACCGTCCAGCAGCAAATCATCGCCACCGGCCGCGACAACCTCTCGCTGGTCCCGTCGGAAATGGATCTGGCGGGCGTGGAAATCGAACTCGCCCGCAGCGACGACCACCTCACCCGCCTGCGCGCCATCCTCCAGGGGCTCAAGCCCAATGACCTGTTTGAATTCTGCATCCTGGACACTCCGCCCTCGCTGGGCGTGCTGATGACTTCCGCCCTGGCCGCCGCCGATGAAATCCTCATCCCCCTCCAATGCGAGTGGTATGGCCTCGAAGGCCTCGCCAAAATCGTCCATGTCATCGACCAGATCCGCGGCTCCGGTGCCAACGCCGACATCCGCATGGAAGGCATCGTCATGACCATGTATGACGGCCGCACCCTGCTATCGCGCCAGGTGGTCGACGAGGTGGCCAAGTTCTTTCCTGAGCAGATGTATCGCACGATGATTCCGCGCACCATCCGCATCGGCGAGGCTCCCAGCCACGGCAAAAGCATCTTCGAACACGACCCGCACGGTCTCGGGGCCCAAGCTTACGCTGCGCTAGCCGACGAGTTCCTGGCGCGCCACGGTGCCTTGGACTCATTGCTCGCCGCCAGCTGATTGGGCGGGCCACTTACCCTTGTTCCCATTTAGGCTTACGCTGGAAGCGACGTTTCTCGGGGAGGCATGTAGCCCCAGAACCCGGCGTGACCGGGGTTGGAAAGGCAAGTAACTGCCAAAAACTCACCGCCGAGTCGCAAAGCTCGCAAAGGAACGCAGAGTCATGGACTACTGTTGTGAACAAAAATCATCCTTTGCGAAACTCTGCGACCTCTGCGGCTTTTCGGTAAATCTGGATGTTACTCGGGACAACCGTCTTCAGGCGGAATCACCTTTGGCCGGGTCCGCTGCCCGGCTGACCAGAGCGTCAGCTTGGTCACGCCGCGGTGTTGCTGCGGATCGCGACCTCGTCGCCGGCGCTGAGGCCGAGATCGTCTAACTGCTTTCGGGAAAGCTCGATATCGACGAACTTGCCGTCGTCGAGGCGCACGCTGAGGGTGGCCACCGGTCCGGCGGAAAACAAGTGCTGGATGGTCGCCATCCGGTCGGTGGTGGGATCGTATTCCGCGGCAAACACCACCTCGATTTCATGCGGCCTGATATACCGCTGGTTGCCATTGGGCTCGGTGAACTTGTTGACGTTGCCCAGAAATTCATACACGAACGGGCTGCGCGGGTGGTCGTAGATCTCCTGCGCGTTGCCGACCTGTTCGATGTGCGCGTTGCGCATGACGACCACCTGGTCGGAGAGCTCCAGCGCCTCCTCCTGGTCGTGGGTCACAAACAGCGTGGTCAGCCCGATCTCGTCATGGAACACGCGCAGCCAGCGGCGCAAATCCTTGCGAACCTTGGCGTCGAGCGCGCCAAACGGCTCGTCTAGCAGCAGGACCTTCGGCCGGATGGCGAGCGCCCGGGCGAGCGCGACGCGCTGGCGCTGGCCGCCGGAGAGCTCGTGGGGGCGGCGCTTGTCGAGCCCCTCGAGCTTGACCAGCCCTAACAACTCAGTGACGCGCTCGCGGATTTCGCCCTGGGTCGGGCGTTTGGCGCGGGGCAGCACGGTCAGCCCGAAGGCGATGTTCTGGGCCACCGTCATGTGGCGGAACAGCGCGTAGTGCTGGAACACGAACCCCACCCCGCGCTGGCCGGCCGGAATATCGATAACATTCTCGCCGTGAAACAACACCTTGCCCGGTCCGTCGTCCGCGAACTCCAAACCCGCGACAATGCGCAGCAGGGTGGTTTTGCCCGAGCCCGAGGGCCCGAGCAGTGCGGTGAGCGAACCATTCGGCACCTCCAGAGAGACATCCTCCAATGCCTTGTAAGAGCCGAATGACTTGCTGATGGATTGAATGGAAATGGACATGGCGGGTAAATTCTGAAAGTTGAAAGCTGAAAGTAGAAATCCAGAGATTAAGAAAAAAGCAGAGTGACAGTGAGCTGGATGAGGAGGGGACTGCGATTGTGGCGGGATGCTTGAGTCAGTCTGATTTCAGCTTTCAGCTTTCAGCTTTCAGCTTTTTTCCGGGTTGCCGGAGAGGTGCTCGACGAGGCTTTTGAGGCCGAGGGTGAGCAGGGCGAGGCAGGCGAGCAAGGTCGAGCAGGCAAAGGCGGCGCTGAATTGATATTCGTTGTAAAGCACCTCGATGTGCAGCGGCAGGGTGTTGGTTTGGCCGCGGATGTGGCCGGAGACCACCGACACGGCGCCGAACTCGCCCATGGCGCGGGCGTTGCACAGCAGCACGCCATAGAGCAATCCCCACTTGATGTTGGGCAGCGTGACGCGCCGGAAGATCTGCCACCCGCCGGCACCGAGCGTGACCGCAGCCTCCTCCTGGTCGCTGCCCTGGGTTTCCATCAGCGGAATCAACTCGCGCGCCACGAACGGGAACGTCACAAACACCGTGGCGATGATGATGCCCGGCGTGGCGAAGACGATTTTCGGGTTGGCCAGCCAGGCCGCCATGCCCTCGAAGAGCCCGCCGAACGCTTCGTTAGAGGCGCACTGGTGGGCGAACACGGCGAGCGGGGCCAGCCACTCGGCGAGCTTGGCGGGCGGCAGCCAGCCCTTGGTGCCGAAGATCATCACCCACACCAAACCGGCGATCACCGGCGACACCGCAAACGGCAGGTCGATGAGTGAGACCAGGAACGTCCGGCCTTTGAACCGGTATTTGGTCACCAGCCACGCCGCCGCCAAACCGAACAGCGTGTTGAGCGGCACCGAAACCCCGGCGGCCAGCAGCGTCAGCTTGATCGCCGACATCGCCGCCTCCTCGGTGAGCGAGGCGAAAAACACCTCCCACCCGCGCCGCAACGCCTCGGCGAACACCGCCAGCAACGGCAAAAACAGAAACAAACTCAGCACGACGAGCGCCAAGGAAATCAACAAAACCCTAACGGGTTTCGATTCAGTGGTGGCTTGGAGGTTGGCCATGGGGTCAGCGGCTCTGCCAGTCGAGGCGGCGTTGGAGCAGGTTGATGATCAGGAGCAGGACGAAGGACACGATCAGCATGGCCGCGGCGATCACCGCCGCCGCCCCATACTTGAATTGTTCCAGCTGCGACACAATGAGCAGCGGCAGGATTTCCGTCTTCATCGGCAGGTTGCCGGAAATGAAAATCACCGAGCCGTATTCGCCGATGGCCCGGGCGAAGGCGAGGGTGAAGCCGGTGATGAGGGCCGGAACTAACAGCGGAAGGATCACCCGCCAGAACACGGTCCAGCGCCCGGCACCCAGCGTGGCGGCGGCCTCCTCGATGTCATGCCCGAGGTCCTCCATCACCGGCTGCAGCGTGCGCACCACAAACGGAAAGCCGATGAACGTCAGCGCGATGAAAATCCCCAGCGGACTGTAGGCCGCGCCGAAATCCGCCCAGGAGTTGACTTGATCGCCCAGCCAGCCGGTCGGATGCCAGGTTTCCTGCGCCCAGCGGGCGCCGTGCGCAATATGGCTGCCGACCCACCCCGACTTGCCGTAGATCGCCGTGAGCGTGATGCCGGCCACCGCGGTGGGCAGCGCGAACGGCAGGTCGACCATCGAGTCCAACAGCCTGCGGCCGGGAAAGCGGTAGCGCACCAACACCCACGTCACCAGCATCCCTAACACCACGCTGACCCCCGCGGCGGCGGCGCTCAGCCCGAAGGTGAGCCGGGCCGCCGCCAGCACCCGCGGTGAGCCGAGGATGGCGCGCCATTCCGCCCAGCCCACCCCCGCCGCGTTGAGAAACAGCGCCAGCAGCGGAATCAGGATGATGAGGCTCAGGTAGCTGATGGTGAAACCCATCGACAACCCGAAGCCGGGAATCACGCGTCGTTTGGACATAAGCAGGGACGAATGGCGGGAGTCAGGTCACTTCGAGCTATAGACCTTGTCGAAGGTGCCGCCGTCGTCAAAGTGGACCTGCTGCGCCTTGGCCCAGCCGCCGAAGTCGCCGTCGATGGTGACCATCGGCAGGCTCGGCAGCCTGGCGGCGAAGGTTTTGGCGATTTGCGGGTTGCGGGGGCGATAGAAGTGCTTGCCTGCGAGGGTCTGCGCCTCGTCGGTGTAGAGGAATTTCAGATAGGCCGCGGCCACCGCGCTGGTGCCGTGTTTGGCGGCGTTCTTCTCGACCACGGCCACCGGCGGTTCCGCCAGGATGCTCAGTGACGGATAGACCACCTCCGTCTGGCCGGGGAATTCCTTCTCGATCAGATAGGCCTCGTTCTCCCAGGACAGAAACACGTCGCCGATCTTGCGCTGGGCAAAGGTGGTGGTGGCGCCGCGGGCACCCGTGTCGAGCACCGGCACGTTCTTGAAGAGCCGCGTCATGTAATCCATGACCTTGGCATTGTCCTTGGCAAAGGCCTTGTCGGCCCAGGCCCAGGCGGCCAGATAGTTCCAGCGCGCGCCGCCCGAGGTTTTTGGGCTCGGGGTGATGACCTGGATGCCGGTTTGCACCAGATCCCCCCAGTCCTTGACGGCCTTGGGGTTGCCCTTGCGCACCACGAACACGATCGTCGAGGTGT
This sequence comes from Verrucomicrobiota bacterium, assembly GCA_037142115.1. Classification (GTDB taxonomy): domain Bacteria; phylum Verrucomicrobiota; class Verrucomicrobiia; order Verrucomicrobiales; family Akkermansiaceae; genus Luteolibacter. The sequence continues at coordinate 20,339 of JBAXBG010000013.1, forward strand.
AGGGCGAGCTGTTGTCGGGGAGCTTGGCCTGCCAGTCGGCCGGCAGCAGTTGCGCCTCCTTGCGCAGGATCTCGATGTCGCCCGCCAGCGCCAGGGTCACCACGTCGGCCTCCAGGCCGTCGATGACCGAGCGGGCCTGTTTGCCCGAGCCGCCGTGGGACTGCTTGACGGTGATCTTCTGGCCGGTTTCAGCCAGCCATTGTTTGGCAAAGGCCGCGTTGACGTCCACGTAGAACTCGCGCGTCGGGTCGTAGGAGACGTTGAGCAGCGTCACCGCCGCGGGAGCGGCGGTGACCGCGGTTTTCTTGCAAGAGGGCAACGCGCCCAGCAACACGGCGAATACAGGCACAAGGAATGGGGATTTCATGATCGATTAGGGAGGGGTTGGGAGAATGGATGGCGAATGGGTAATACTCAAGCACGCGCTTGGATTTTGGCCTCGGCCACGGCCAGCGCCGCCACCACGTCGGCGGAGGTGGGGGCGATCTTGAGCAGATCCAGGGTGTTGCCCTGCAGAATGCGGGCCAGGCGGGCCAGGCCGTGCAAATGCGAGCGGTCGTCCGGCGCGCACAGCAGGAAGAAGAGCGTGGTGCCCTCGCCGTTTTCCGCGCCGAAATCCACCGGTGCCGCGGTGCGCAGGAAGCACAGGAACTGCCGTTGCAGGACCGAGGGAATGGGGCGGCGCGGGTGGCACAGCGCCACCCCGCCCGGCATCGCGGTGCTGCAGAGCGACTCGCGGTCCACCAGCGAGTCTAGCAGATAGTCCTTGTCCGACAACAAGCCGGTGGCTTCGGCCAGGGTGGTCAGCGAGCGCAGCACGTCGAGCTTGGCGGTCAGCGGCACGTCCAGGGCGATGCCCTTGAGCGGCAGGCGCGAGGTCAGGCGATCGGTGCGGGTGGTGCGGAAGATGCCATCGGCGAGCAACGAGGATTCCATTTTCACCTCCAGTTCAGACACCCGCGCGGTGTCGAGGGTCTGGATTTTCTGCTCCAGCCAGTCCACCACGTCATCGCGGCGGAACCGCCACTGGCCGTCGATTTCAAAGCCTGCGAGATGCTCGCCGCGCACCAGGCCCTCGATGAAGCGGGTGGACCATCCGAGGTAGGATGCGAGCTGGCCGATAGTAAGGTATTCCATGGCGTTGACGGATTGCGGATTATTGGTGGGATTCATGAAAAGTGGAGGTTGGGGTTGAAAACAAACGGCAGGCCGGCCATCAGGGATGATAGATCCGGTCGAACACGCCGCCGTCGGCGAAGTGGGTTTGCTGGGCTTGCGGCCAGCCGCCGAATTCCTCGTCAATGGTGACCAGTTTCATGGCCGGGAAGCGGGCGGCGTATTTGGCCGCGATCCGGGGATTGCGCGGGCGATAATAATGTTTCCCGATGAGTTCCTGGCCGGCATCCGTGTAGAGATATTCGAGGTATGCCCGGGCGATTCCGGAGGTGCCTTTTTTGGCCGTGTTCTTTTCCACCACGGCCACCGACGGCTCGGCGAGAATGCTCAGGGAGGGGTAAATGATGGCGGTTTTGCCCGGGAACTCCTTCTCGATCAGATAGGCCTCGTTTTCCCATGACAGCAGCACGTCGCCGATTTCACGCTGGGCAAAGGTGGTGGTAGATCCCCGCGCACCGCTGTCGAGCACCGGCACGTGCTGGTAAAGCTGCCGGATGAAATCCTCGACCTTGGTTTCATCGCCCGCGAACGCCCGGCGCCCCCAGGCCCAACCTGCCAGATAGCACCAGCGCGGCGCGCCACCGGTTTTTGGATTCGGGGTGATGACCTGCACGCCCGGGGCCACTAGATCCCCCCAATCCTTGATGCCTTTGGGGTTGCCCTTGCGCACCACAAACACAATCGTCGAGGTGTAAGGACTGCTGTGGTCAGGCAGCTTGCTTTGCCAGTCCGCCGGCAGCAACCCTCCCTTGGAATGCAGTTGATCCACATCCAGCGCCAGCGCCAGCGTCACGACATCCGCCTCCAGTCCGTCCATGACCGAGCGGGCCTGCTTGCCCGATCCGCCATGCGACTGGTCGATTTTGAGATCCTGGCCGTGGGTTGCCTGCCAATGCCTGGCGAAAACCTGGTTGAATTCCGCATAAAACTCGCGGGTCGGGTCATAGGAGACGTTGAGCAAGGACACCGCGGGCGCGGCGGCGGGCGCGGCATGCCGCTTTTGGCAGGACAGCAACGCCAATGGCGCCAGCAGGCAGGCCAAGATTCGTGGTTTGATGGCAGTCATTAGCGAGGCGAGTGGATGCGGCCGAATCATGTTAGAAAGAGAGCCGCGCGCCGGTCAGGAACGTGAACCCGTCATAAGCCTCGCTCCGGCCGGAGATCCTGGCCCACTCGGTTCCGGCGAGCAATTTCAGCTTGTCCCCATAGATGAAGTATTGAACCCCGCCATAGAGCGCGTTGTAGGTGTCACCCCGTCCGCTGGCGGTGGCCACGGTGCGCTCGTAGCGGGTCTGTCCGACCACGCCGAGCGGGCCGGTGCTGGAGGCAAAGGAATATCGGCCGACGAGCTGCAGCTGTTTGGGCAGAATGTCATAGGTGGGTTCGACGTAGAAACCGCAGACGTTGCTGTTGCTGCCATCACCGCCACTGGCGTAAAATCCCTCGACGACCACCGCCGTGGCGTCCTGCTTCAGCCACAACGTGCTGGTGAGAATGTCATCGTATTTGTTGAGCACCAGATCCCCCGCCTGGCGCGAACTGTGGAGCCAATCCAGGCGCCAATCGGCCTTGTCCAGACCCACTGGCTTTTTGAAGTCATAGCCCGCGCCCAGGGTGAATGAAACGCCGCCATTCAAATCGCCGAACTCGCCGTCGCCGAAGGCACCGGACCCGCCGGTGCTGTTAGGCGTGCCGTTCAGGTAAACGCCCGACCGCCAGGAGAAGGCGTCGGCCTTGCCCTCCACGGTCAGGGCGGTGGCCCGGTTGATGCCGAGTTGGTTGAAGATCTGCGAGCGCTCGAAGGTGGGCTGGTTGTTGGTGGATTCCAGCCAGTCATATTGGGCGATCAAGGGCTTGGTTTTGCCCGCCGTGATGCTGAGCCACGACTGGGGCTTCCAGCGGATATAGGCATCCACCAGACCATCATAGAGGTCCTGGAAGCCGTTGTTGCTCTGGAAGTCGGCGCGGATCTCCACTTTCTTTTCAAAGAGCTTGGCGTCGAATCCGAAGCGCGAGCGCCGGTCCTCCCAGTTGCTTTGGCTGCCCTGATTGGCATCGACATCCCAGTATTGCCCTTGATAGCGCCCGCGCAGCTTGAACTCCTCGAGCGTCGGATTCGCTTCGTTCTTGTAGAGCGTGGCATAACTCCAGATTTGGTCGAACACCTCGGTGTTGACCCACGGGTTGCCGGCCTGCGTGTCGGCGGCCGCGGCGTGCAGCGACATCCCGGCCAACAGCACGATTACGTTAGATAGGCGATGGGGGCGGGTATGGATCATGATCTGGCCGGTGGTCCGGCGCGTGTCGGTTGTGGTCTTGGGGGCGAAATCATCACCCGCTCGGCCATCGATTATCTCATCGTCCTTTGTCGGATCAGACCGCCGCCTTGGCGCGGGCTTCGTCGGCCAGGGCCGTGCTGAGGTAGCGCTCACCGGTGCTGCAGCCGACCGTGACGATCAGCTTGCCGGCATTTTCCGGGCGCGCCGCAACCTGCAGGGCGGCCCAGACGTTGGCCCCCGTGGAGATCCCGACGAGCAGGCCCTCGGTGTCGGCCAGGCGGCGGGCGGTTTCGATTGCGTCCTCATTGGTGACGAGCACCACCTCATCGATGATGGCGAGATTGAGGTTGTCCGGGATGAATCCGGCACCGGCGCCTTGAATTTTGTGAGGTCCGGGAACCAACGGTTCGCCGCGCAGCGTTTGGGAAATGACCGGGGATCCGGCCGGTTCCACCGCGATGCTGCGCAATCCCGGCTTGCGCGCTTTGAGAACTTCGCTGACGCCGGTGAGGGTGCCACCCGTGCCCACCGCCGCCACAAACACATCCACCTGGCCGTCCGTGTCTTTCCAAATCTCCTCGGCCGTGGTCCGGCGGTGGACTTCCGGATTGGCGGGATTGCTGAATTGGCCCGGTGTCCAGGCTCCCGGCGTTGCCTCCAACAATTCCTTGGCACGGCCGATCGCCCCCTTCATCCCGGTGGCCGCCGGGGTCAGCACCAGATCAGCGCCCAGCAAGGCCAGCAAGGTCCGGCGCTCGAGGCTCATGCTCTCCGGCATCGTGAGCGTGATGTCGTAACCCTTCGCCGCCGCGACAAACGCCAGCGCGATGCCGGTATTGCCCGAGGTCGGCTCGATGATCCGCGTCTGGCCCGGGGTAATGAGCCCCTTGACTTCCGCGTCTTCGATCATGGCCAGGCCGATCCGGTCCTTCACGCTGCCTAGCGGATTGCGGAATTCTCCCTTGAGGGCGATGGTGGCCGGCAGCCCTGCCGCAAGGCGGTCAAGACGCAGGAGCGGGGTTTGGCCAATGGTGTCGATGGTGCTTTTGATGTTGGACATAATCTCTGATTTGGTTGGTGAAATGATCAATCCGGGCGCGCGGCCCAGGTCAGGCAGCTGAGGTTATTTTTTCCGGGCGAGGGTGTCTTCGCGCGCTGCCACGAAGCGCGTCTTCTCGATACTTTCGATCTGGGTGACCCGTCCGTCATGCACGGTGATCTGCACCGAGCCGAAGCGCAGGTTGCCCACGTTGTTGCGAACGATTTCCAGCCATTCGGTCTTGGTTGCGTCTTGGGCCGGGCGTTCAGATGTGTTCGAGTCCATAGGATTCCGGGGTAAAAGTGGCGAGTTGGGTGAAGCCGGCCAAAAATCCGTCGGCCGGATCGGCTTTGCGTTTCGAGAGCTCCCCCACCCTGGCCAGCGTGCCGGCCGGGGCGAAGGGCGGGATGATGCCGTCGCGCCGCATCTTGCGCAGCGTCACTTCCACCACCTGCGCGATACTGTAGCGGTCGAGGATGTTGGCGATGGCGTTGCGCACGTCGATCATCACCATCCGCAGCCCGCAGTGGTCCTCGTCCGGGCAGGTGCACGGCTGATAGGCGCTCTCACTCGCACAGCAAATCGGCGCCAAGCGGCCGTCCACCAAGCGGATCAGTTCGCCAACGCCGATTTGATCCGCCGGCTTGGCCAGCGAGTAGCCACCGAATTTACCACGGGTGGTTTCGACGATGCCCGCCTCGCGCAACTCCTGCAAAATGCGCTCGACGAACTTGAGCGGCAGACGGTTCGCCTCCGCCAGGTCAGCCCCGGAAACCGTGTCCCGCCCCATCTCGGCGGCAATCCCCAGATTGATGGCGGCGCGCAGCGCATACTCGGCTTTTTTGGATAGGTGCATTCGGTTATGTGGACAAGACGGTATGCAATAAGCCGGGCCCCGCAAGAAAAAAACCCGGGTTTTTTCTCATCGTCTGGTCAACCTACTGGCGTTCTGCGACTTATGACATAATCAAAGCAGTGCCGCGGCCGAAATTCCGATCCCCCACCCCACTCCGCACGGTGCCGATGGACGAGCTGAGGCGGCCTCATTGTGCGCCTGAAGGCGGGCGGCGGCCGACAAGTCAATCCGGCAGGAGCATGGCCAGCAGCTCATCCAAGGGGACACTCACGATGGCGGTGGCCAGATCACTCATGGCATAGGGCAGGATCACATTGCCGTCGTGCAGCAGCGCCCCGCAACTGTAAACCACGTTGGGCACGTAGCCTTCGCGTTCATTGCCTTCCGCCGACAGCAGTGGTTCTCGGAGTCGGCCGAGCACCTTGGTCGGGTCGCGCAGATCCAGCAGGGCCGCCCCGAGGCAATACTTGCGCATCGGGCCAACGCCGTGGGTGATGACCAGCCACCCGGCCGCAGTCTCAATAGGCGAACCGCAGTTGCCGATTTTCACCGATTCCCAGACCTCCGCGGGTCGCAGCAGGATTTGCGGATCATTCCAGTAGTGCGGATTATCCGAGAACATAATGTAGAGGTTTTCGTCGTCTTGGCGCGAGAGCATCGCATAACAGCCATCGATGCGCCTGGGGAATAGTGCCATGCCCTTGTTCTGCACCGCGCTGCCATTGAGGGTGAGCACGCGGAAGTGCAGAAAATCCTTCGTCTCGATGAGCTGGGGCAGGATGGCGCGACCGCTATAGGCGGTGTAGGTGGCATAATACATGATCGCGCCGTCGTCATCGGCAAAGCGCACGAAGCGGGCGTCCTCAATGCCATTGCTCTCGTTGGCGGAAACCGGGAAGATGATCCGCTCGCTCAGGCCCAGCTTGGCGGAGAAGCGGATTTCATAATTGGAATCGGCCAGCCACTGGATGCATTCGAGCGTGCGCTGCAGGTCATGGGTGGCGGGTTGGTGGTGATGACGCACCGTGGCGACGCTTTGATTGAGCTCGCTGCGGGTGAACTCGCCGTCCAGCGGGTCCATGACCGCATTGACATAGTCGTTGTCGAAACCCATCTCATGAAACTTGTCGATGAAGCTTTGCTTGCGATAGCTGGGGTTGGGGACGATTTCGGGCACGGTCACGAAGCGCGAGATCGGATCGAGCTGGATATGGCCGTCCGGGGTGATGACGCCCAGGCGGAACTCGATCGAGGAAATGTGACCTTCGCCAGTGGCGCGCAGACTCATGATGAAGCGCAACGCCCCTGCCGGAATTCCGCTTTGATCGGGATGTGGCACGATTGAGGGATTGAACAAGGCGGCGGATTCCAACGAATACTCGCCGGAAAAGAACGCGCCGATGAGCAACTGCCGGGGGCGGGACAGCGTGCGCTGGGTGAAGATGTGTGGCTGCACTTTGAGATAGTGCTCCCACAGCAGTTCTTCAATGTCGTAGTGCCGGGCATGAAACTCCTGATGCACGTCCTGCATTTTCTCAATCACCTCGTCCTCGGAGAGGGCCAGCACCCGGCCAAGGATGGTCATAATCCGCTGCGCCGAGGCTGGAATAAACGGCCGGATCAGCACCCGCGTACTCTCCGGGAGCAGCATGATTTCGTGGCGCACTAAGTGGATGGGGTTCATACAATCGCGGGAGAGGGTGGGATGGAGTCCGGATGGGCCTGCTGCATGGCAGCCAGTGACAAATGGAAGGCCAATGAGGACTCCGCCCCTTGGTTGGCATTGACACGGTCGTGATGCAGCCCGTCGCCGCAGCCACCGGTGGCGGGGTCATAGAGCGGCAAGCCCAGGTCGTTGCGGCCCAGAAACCACTCGAAGGCACGAGTGGCCTCATCCGCCCAATACGGGTCCCGGGTGACGCGAAACGCCTCCAAACACGCCTCCACCGTGGCGCAGGACTCGACCGGTTGTTGGTCGAATTCGGCGCGAATGCCGTTCTTGGCGTGGAAGCCATTGCTGCCGATGGGCTGGAAATGACCCGCCTGGCTGGTCTGGATGCGGAGCAGCCAGCGCAGCGATTTGAGACCGATCTCCAAGGCCTCGCCATGCACCCGCATCCCATTGCCTCCCAAGATGAGTGCTTGGCAAAGGCGGGCGTTGTCATAGGTCGCACAGGGTTCAAACCATGGCCAGTCCTCCGCCGCACTGCGTTGCCACAACTCCACCAACTGGCCGGTCAAGTGCTTGCAGGTGGTCATCGCCGCCGGGTGCTGGGGAACGCCCCGCAGATACTCATGGATCCCCAGTAGCGAAAACGCCCACGCCCGCGGCGACAGCAAGGTGGCCGCCGCAGGCAAAGCTCGCTCAAACAGCTGCTTGGACAAACGCCTGTGCCCATCGTTGCGCGAGCGCCCCACACCGACACCCAACGCCCACAGCGCGCGCCCGTGACTGTCCTCGCTACCCTCCTCATCGAGCCACTGCCGGCCGTGGCTCATGAAGTTGCGGAAGCGACCCGTCTCGTGATTCAGCGCCGCCGCCAGAAAAGCGAGGTAGCTCGTGGCCTGGGCACCCAGCGGCGCGGGGTCCGCCAGATGATTGCATAGAATGAACGCGCGGGCATTGTCATCGGTGCAGTAGCCCTCATGAAAATTGGGCACGTTGAATGTGGCATGCTGGAAAATTCCCGTGCCGTCGCTCATCCGCACGATGTGGTCCAACCGCTGCGCGGGCCGCGCATACGACCGGCGGCCGTCAGCGCTGCGCGGGGCCGCCGCGGGTGGTGCCAGCGCCTGTTGAAAGGACTCCAAGTAACGCCGCGCGACCGCGGGCCAGAGCATCTCGCGCCCACATTGATAGGCCTCGCGGCGGGTCCTGGCCAGCCGCGCGGGATCGTCCAAAAACGCACACACCCCCTCGGCAATGGCCGCCGGATCACAGAACGGCACCAGGATCCCGCGCCCGTCAGCCAACAACTCCTGGGCATGCCAATAGGGAGTGGACACGACCGCGTTGCCCGCACCAAAGACATAGGCCAGCGTCCCGGAGGTGATCTGTGCCTCATGCAGATAGGGCGTCACATAAATATCCGCCGTGCTGATGAATTCCGTGAGTTCCTCGGATGACACGAACCGGTTGCAAAAGACCACGTGCTCGGCCACCCCGTGCGCCTCTGCCAGGCTCACCAAACTTTCACGATAGCGCTCGCCTTCCCGCGCGAGCAAGTGCGGATGCGTGGCGCCCAGCACCAGATAGATCACCTCCGGGTGCCGCCGCACGATTTCGGGCAGCGCCGCGATGGCGTATTCGATCCCCTTGCCCGCTCCCAGCAACCCGAACGTCAGCAGCACGCTGCAACCCTCCGCGCCGCAGCGCGCCTTGGGAAAATCCGGATTGGCGATTGGAATATCAGGAATGCCGTGGGGAATGATATCAATCTTCGCCGCCGGCACTCCATACGTGGCCTGCAAGATCTCGGCACCCTTGCGGGCCATCACCACCAACCGCGCGCTGCGCGTCACGAGTTCCTCCATCACCGCGCGCTGCGCCGCATCGGGCTGGCCCAGCACCGTGTGCAGGGTCGTCACCACCGGCATCCGCACCTCGCGCAGCAAGCTCAGCACATGGCTGCCCGCCGGCCCGCCGTAGATCCCGAACTCGTGCTGCAGGCACAGCACGTCGACCTGGTGGCAGTTCAGGAAATCCGCGCTGCGCCGGTAGGAATCCAGATCCTGCTCGAGCAATTCGAAGCGCACTCGCGGTGGATAGGGATAGCCTTCCACCCGGTCGTTCACGGCCACCGCATAACACTCTGCCAGAGGCACCGCCTCGCCCACCGCCTCGCAGAGATCATGCGTGAAGGTGGCGATTCCGCAGTGCCGCGGCGTATAGCATCCCATAAATGCCACGCGCCCTGGCCGCGCCTCTTTGCCTGCGATGGTTCGATCATGAAATTTCACCCTAGCATCGTAATCAGATTCACGACCCGGGCGCAATGGAAGATTTATCAGGACCAACGGCAGGCCGCCCTCATTCGTCGTCGATTTTCAGGCGCTGCGGCCGCTTGAGCGGAATCGCCTCCTCGACATCGCCCAGATCCAGGCTGTCGAGCACGTTGGTGCGGCGGCGCACCAAGCCGGTCTCCTCGGAGGTGGCGGCGAAGCTCGGGAGCTCGGTGTGATAGGGGTCGTCTCCTAACAAGACCGGCGATTTCGGGCGGACCGGCACGGCGTCCAGCGCGGGGGCGTTGAGCAGGGTCAGGGCCGCCGGGCTGGTCTCGCCGCTGGTGCCGGAGTGGATCGGGCACAACGGCAGTTGTTCGGTGCCCTTGCGGAAATACTCGGTCACCGCGGTGGAGCGGGAACGCACGACGCCGGAACCGGGGGTCTCCGCGTATTCCTGGCAGAACTGGGTCGCCCGCTGGCCGGAGCGCGCGCACACCGGCACCTCGACCACGTTGGCGGGCGGCAGCAGCTTGCCGCCGCCGAACGACGGGGCCGCCGCATTCATCGTCGCCTGCCAGACGGGCATCGCGAGGTCCCGGCTGAAGGCGCCCGGATAGATCGGCTCGCCATTGGCGGCGAGATAGCCGGTCCAGACCCCGCAAGTCACCCGTTTGTTATAGCCGACAAACCAGCAATCGCTGAAGTCAGCGGTGCTGCCGCCCTTGCCCGCGCCCTGAAACGGCTTCTCTGCCAGGCCGTCGAGCACTCCCCGGGAGCTGCCCCGATAGAGCGAACCGGCCATCATGCTGTGCACCTGCCAGGCGGTCGCGGGGTCCATCACCGCGGTGCTCGCCCGCGACTGGCGCTGGCGCCGATAGATCACCTGCCCTGCCGGATCCTCCACCCGGTCGACATAGAACAGCGGTTCCGGGACCAGCTTGCCGCCCGCGGGAAAGGCCGCCATCGCCCGCACCGCCTGCTTCAGCGAGACCTCCTCGAAGCCCACCGACAAGCGCCGCAGCAATTCCGCCTTGCGCAGCGGCAAGCCGAAGGCGCAGGCGCGCTCGACGACCCGCGGCAAGCCGGCCAGGTCGGCGAAGCGCACGGTGGCGGCGATTTTCGAGTTTTCCAGTGCCTCGCGGGCGGTGATGTTGCCGGCGTAGACCGGTGCGGAAACCTCCATCCCCCATTCGCCCAGAATCCCCTCGCGCCCGCCCACCATCACCGAGCGATTGTCCATCGGCGAGTCCTCCACCAAGGTGCCCGGAGTCAGCCCGGCGTCCAGACCGGCGGCGTAGATGAAGGGGAAAAACGCGGTGCCCAGCGGGCGCTTGCCCTGCTCGATAAAATCATAGGGAACCTGGGCGTAATCGCGCCCACCCACATGGGCCAGCACCTCCCCGGTGTCATGGTCGACCATCAGCACCGCCCCTTGCAAATACTCGGCCGGCTTGGCGCTGGTTTTGTGATAATCCTCGTATTTCTGCCGGCGATAACCGGGCCGGGATTCGGCCCGGGCCAGGCTGGCTGACAATGCCTTCTGCGCCGCCTCCTGCGCCTCGCCCAGAATCGTGGTATGGACGGTGAATCCGCCGCTGGCCATCGCATCCTCGCCCAGCGCATCGCCCACCGCCTCGGCGATGCGCTCGTAGAGATGGGTCGTGCCGCGCCGCAGCGGCTTGGAATTGAGCACCAGCGGCAGGGCCCGGAGGCGGGTCAGCTCGGCGGAGGAAATCATCCCCTCCTCATGCATCCGCAGGAGCACGTAATTGCGCCCCTCACGGTTGATCTCGGGATTGTTGAGCGGCGAGCGTTCGGTGGGGTTCTTGATCAGCGTGACCATCGACGCACACTCCTCGGTCGTCAGATCCAGCGGCTCCTTGCCGAAGTATCCCAGCGCCGCCGAGCGGATCCCATAGAAGCCGCTGCCAAAGTAAATCCGGTTCAGGTAAAACTCCAGAATCTCGGACTTCGAGTAGCGTTTCTCGATGCGGATGGCCAAAAACGCCTCGACGAGTTTGCGCTGGATCGTGCTTTCCTTGCGTTGTTTGGCCTCCTCCTTGAGGTTGTAGGCATTGCGCGCGAGTTGTTGGGTGATCGTGCTGGCGCCCTGTTTTTTCCCCTGGGCGTTCAATTTTCCGGCGCGGATAATGCCGATGAAATCCACTCCGCCGTGGGTGAGAAACCTGGAATCCTCACCCGCCCGCAAGGCCTTGATGAAAATCCCGGGCACCTGGTCGATGGCAATCACGCTGCGGTTTTGCACGAAGATCCGGCCGATTTCCTTGCCGTTGCGGTCGACGATCAAACTCGGGATTTCCAGATCGTTGATCCGATCCAAATCATAGGTCATCGCCCGCTCGCGATATTGGCGGGTGTAGTCCTCCACCCACATCCAGCCGACGCCGGCCATCACCCCGGCGAGCAAAAACAGCGACAACCACAAGCCTTTGCGCTTGTAGAAACGCGGGGAGCGGGTCTTCTTTTGGTTCGTTTTCTGAATGCTCGCCATGCCTGATCTGGATCCACCGCCACCCTCTCAGGCAGCCGCGCGCCCACAGCAGTATCCCATCGCCGCGCCCTCCGCAACTCCTTCGTTGGCGACAACCCTGCACCAACGAATCGCAAGCCTCGGCCCGCTGCGCTTTGCGGAATTCATGGCCGCCGCCCTCTATCAGCCGGATCGCGGCTATTACGCCCGGGAAACCCGCCAAATCGGCCGCCAAGGGGATTTTTTCACCAGCGTGAGCGTCGGCCCGCTGTTCGGCGAGATCCTCGCCCGGCGGTTTCTCAGCGAGTGGCTGGAACTCGGATCCCCGCCGCGCTGGCGCATCATCGAATCCGGCGCGCATGACGCCACCCTCGCCGCCGATGTGCTCGGAGCCCTCGCCGCACTCGCCCCCCGTGCGTTCGATGCCCTCGACTACGTGATTCCCGAGCCATTGCCCGTGCTCCAGGCGGCGCAACGCGCCAATCTTCTCGACTATCGCGGCCGCGTCCGCTTCACCACCCACCTGCGGGACCTCGCCGCCGACCCACTGCCGGGCATCGCTTTCGGCAACGAATTGCTCGATGCCTTGCCGTTTCACCTCGTCGAGTGGCACGGCGGCCGCTGGCAGGAATGCCGGGTCACTTCCAGCCCGGACGGCGGATTCGAGTGGATCCGCGGTGACATCGACGACCCGCTGCTGTTCGCCGCGCTCGCGCCCTTGGGCGACGACTTCCCCGACGGCTACCGCACCGAAGTGCGCACCTGCTTCCCCGCCCTGCTGGAACCCCTGACCCGCTGCCTGCATGCCGGGCTGATGATCTGGATCGACTACGGGTTTGCCCGCCCGGACTATTACCACCCGGACCGCACCGCCGGCACCCTGCGCACCTTCGCCAACCATCAGGCAGCCGCCAACCCCTTGACCAACCCCGGCTCCGCCGACATCACCTCACATGTCGATTTCACCGCGCTGGCGGAAGCCGCACTGGCGCTAGGCGGGCGGCCCACCGTCTTCCGCAGCCAGGGATCCTGGCTCACCCACGTCGCCCGCCCTTGGCTACTGGAACAGGATGGCAACCCACAGCCCGCGTTCCTGCGCCAATTCCAAACCCTGACACACCCCGCTCACCTCGGCGCCAGCTTCCACGTCCTCGAACTCTCGTGGAATCCCGACGCCACCCCGCCCGACGCCACATCCCTCGCCCGCCACCTGTTCGGCACCTGTCCGCCAAGGAATCCAACAGGCTGAATCTGACACCCAAGGAGCGGCGGAATCCGTCCGCCGATGCCCGTGGCAAGCCAATGTGTGAGAGGCCCGCTTCATTGTCCCACATGGACCTGGGCGATCAGATATCGCCCCTCCGTGCCCTCCCTGTGAGGGATACCTGTCCGCCGACTCATCTCCGGGCCCCCATCCGCTAAAAATCTCCCCCTCCCCCGAATTGCGCCCTTGCCCTGCCTGGTCGCCCCGCTAAAGTCCCCACGCAGGCCGGGATGGCGGAATTGGTAGACGCGCTTGACTTAGGATCAAGTAGAGCAATCTGTGCAGGTTCGAGTCCTGTTCTCGGCACTTTTGGCAGCAAGGCCGCAGCGCACACCATTTTTTCAGGAAGCGGGGTCAGCTATGAATGCGCTAACTTAACCGCCTGAAGGCGGTACGACATACCTCCCCAAGCAACGTCCCTTCCAGCGTAGGTAGTCCCGCCTTCAGGCGGACTGTGAATCCACCCGGTCCAGCGCGCATGATGCCCACTTCGCGGGCTGAAAAGACCGCCTGAAGGCGGCACGACATACCTCCCCGAGCGACGTCGGTTCCAGCGTAGGTAGTCCCGCCTTCAGGCGGACTCTGAATCAACCCAGACCGGCGATCCAAGGACCAACGGCATCGAAGTGGTGCGCCTGTCATAAAGAAACCATTCGGCAACTGCGTCATCCGGTGCCAGTTTCACCTGCGCCGATCCCCACCCGATGAAATTCGCCTTCAACAACCCCTGGCCACATCGCGAACACGGCTTGCTCGAGATCCTGAAATGGAAACTGGGCATCGGCCCGCAGGAAGCGCCGGGGCTTCCCGGCGCGCCCGACACGCCCGCCGGCTGGCAGCCTGTGACCCGCGGCCAAATCGCCATGCCGCCCGCGCACGGCTGGCGGGTTCTCTGGCTCGGCCACGCGTCGTTTCTGCTGCAGGGCGGCGGCGTCTCGCTGTTAGTGGATCCGCTGTTCTCCAGCCACTGCGGGCCGCTGCCGCTGCCCGGGCTGCGCCGGCTAGTGCCCCCGCCCTGCGGGCTGGACGATTTGCCGGCCATCGACGCGGTGCTGCTCACCCATTCCCACTACGACCACCTGGATCTGCCGACATTGCGCCGGCTCGGCCGGGACGTGCCGCTGGTGGTGGCCGAGGGCCACGCCGCCTGGCTGCGCCGCAAGGGGTTTGCCAACGCCACCGAACTGCCGTGGTGGGCCAGCGTGGACCTGGCCCCGGGCATCCGGGTGACCGCCACCCCGGCGCAGCATTTCACCGCCCGCACGCTGCACGACCGCAACCGCGGACATTGGTGCGGCTGGCTGATAGAGGGCGCCGGCACCAAGCTCTGGCATGCGGGCGACAGCGGCTATTGCGCGGCCTTCCGCGAGGTCGGCGAGCGCTGCGGCCCGATCGACTTCGCGATGATCCCCATCGGCGCCTATCAACCGCGATCGATCATGCGCGCGATGCACATGAATCCCGAGGAGGCGGTGGCCGCCTTCCAGGAATCCCGCTGCCGCCGCGCCGTGGCCATGCACTGGGGGACATTGCGCCTCACCGATGAACCGTTAGGCGAGCCACCGCTCCGGCTGGAGGCCGCCGCGCGCGCCGCCCACCTGCCGGCTGACTCCTTCACCTGCGGCCAGGTGGGACAGCTCTGGGAGATTGGGGCGCCCCCAAGCATGCAAGGGGTCAAATAGCTGAACCTAAACGGGAAAATGAAATCAGGTAAGGCGGCTTTTTTTTACCACTGATTGCACTGATTGCACTGATTGCACTGAAAGAATTGGATTTGAGCTAACAGATTTCACATTCACCTTTCAGGTGAGAGCGCATACCGTCGTAACTTCTTAATCATCAGTATAATCAGTGAAATCAGTG
>JBAXBG010000014.1:0-30252 GCA_037142115.1 Verrucomicrobiota bacterium
GACGTTGTTGCTGGTATCAATGACGAGGCCCGCCGCGCCGCCGCCGCTTTGCAGCACGAGCTTGTAGGAATCCGATCTCAAGACCACGTCGTTGGTGGCGGCGGACGTGGACCAGGCCCCTGCCGTGGTCGCAATGGCCAGGACGCCCTGGTTGGAGGCGGTGGAAACCACCATGTAGGGGTTGTTGGTGCTGGTGACCCTGAGGCAGCCGCCGCTGACCACGAGTTTTTCCCCGGGGTTGTTGGTGCCGATGCCGACGTTGCCATTGCCCTGGACGCGCATGGTTTCGGTGAACGCGCCCGAGCTGCCGTAGCCGAAACTGATCGCGTCACCCGAGGTGCCGCCAAAGATCTGCAGCATTCCGGGTTGAATCCCAAAGCCAAAATGGTTGCCGCCATTGCCGAAAAGGGAGATTTTCTCGCCCGTGGTTGAGGCGAAATTCAGCGGGAACCCCGGGTTGGCCTCGCCGATGCCGACGTTGTTATTCCGATAGACGCTGGTCCCGACCGGCGTCCACAAGCCGATGGTGGTGGTGTCGAGTTTGGCGGAGGTGATGGTGCTGTTGGCAATGTCGGTGGCGGCGATGGAGCCATCCAGAATCCGGCTGCTGTCCACGGCGCCCGAGGCGATCTTGGCCGTGCTGACCTGGCCATCTCCGAGCATCGTGGTGGTGACGGCGCCACCGGCGACGGTTTCCGCGACCTTGGCCCGCAGCGCGAACGCGCCGCTGACCATTTGCTGGCGGGGGGCGATTTCCGCGTCGGCGGCGGCGGTTCCGTCATCGACGGTCACGCCCAGATAGAGGCTGGTGTAGGCGCCCGAGTTGACGATGTCGCCCAGCGTCTTGTATGGCGTGGTGGCCGGAGAGCCCGGGCCGGGGGAGCCGGACAAGCCCGTGCCATTTCCTATCAGCACGCTGAATTCACCGCCGGAAATAGTCACGGTCTGGACCTCGGCGTAAAGGGCGGCGCCGCCGCTGGAGGCCGAGTAGAGCTTGAAGGTCACGGTCCGGTTGGCCGGCGTGGTATTGCCGATCAGGACTCCCGCGGCGTCGGTCACGCGGCCTTGATAGCTCATCAGGGACGGGGTGGCCTGGGCATGGAGCAGCGGGGCGGCGAGCAGCAGAAAGAGGCAGGTGATTTTCGATTTCATGGCAGATGGATGATGGATGGTCGTAATTGAAGCGGTCGGAAGGATGGGGCGAATCAGGGAGTGGGCGCGGTGAGGTCGATGGCGGAGATCTCCGACACGCGGCGCATCTGGAAGGTGCCGCGCACCTGCAGCACCTGCTTGTGCAGCCCGGCGAGGGTTTCCAGATAGGTTCCACCCAGCACGGTGTTGCCCCAGCCGGACACATAGCTGCCGTTGGGCGGGCTGGCGGTGAAGGTGAACTGGCAGTTGCGGTTGATCGTGAAACTTTCCTGCCCGGCCAGCAGCGGCTTCTTCTTGGCGTCGAGGTTGTCGTGATCCGGATGATAGGTGTGGACAAACGGATTGGTCGGTTCGTTGAAGGGAATGGGAATGGCCCAGGCAACGGTGGAGCCGGTGGCGAAGGCACCGGTGCCGGTGACGGTCCCGGTGATGGGGAGCGTCGAGGTCGGCATCTGGCAGGCGAAGAAACGGGCCGGCTTCAAGTCCGAAGCCGAGTATCCGAGCACGCGCGACTCGCTGATGCAGATTCCCACCGGATTGCCGGTGGTGGTGAGTTTTCCGACGAACGCCTGGGACAGCAACCTGGCGTAGCCGGCGGCGTCCAGATGCGTGAGAAACAGCAGCGGGAAGGCCTGGGTGGTGGTGGAACCACTGCCCGTGACGGTGCTGTCCACTTGGTTCACAATCGTATTCACCACCCACAAACCCGTCGGCGAGGCGGGTTGGGCGCTAACCGGCAGACTGACGTCGGACAAGCCGGCCGAGTCCTTGATCCGCAGAACCGACGCGAAAAACGCATCCGCGCCGCCCGTCATCGCGCTGCGGTCGATGCCGAAGTCGAGTGTCGTGCGCCCCGAGGCGGGCACGGTGACGGTGAAGCTGCCGCCCATGGCCGCCTCGCTGTAGGAATTGCTGGTGCTGTTGAACGTGCGCAGCGTGAGCGTCACCCCGCCGGCGACCGCCGGTTGGCTGCCGGGCGCGGTTTCCGAGATCGCCGACGAAACCGTTAGAACCAGGCTGCTTGTCGAGCGGTTGGTGATGCCCACGCTCATGGCGGACTGGGTCCGCCCGAAGGCCAGCCCGGCGGAACTCGCGACCTCGTATTCGACCGGGGCGGTGAAATTGCCGACGGTGGCGACGTTGAACCAATAGGCTTTGTTAGGATCCATCGACTCCGAACCGGGGGCCACCAGCATCGGATTGTTGGCGCTGAGCTCGCCGCCGATGTATTTGTAGATCTTGGACGGCGTGGCCAGCACGGTGGTGCTGGCGGATGGATAGGCGGCGAAGTAGCTGCTCATTTTCGGCGCGCTGGCCGTGGCCGACGGAAAGCCGAGGAAATTTCCGCCCGAGATCAGCCAGGTCGCCAGCGGCGGCTGCACGAGTTGTTTGATCGGCACGGTGAGCGTGCCGGAGCAGCGAATCAGATAGGCGGAATTGCCCACCATGCGCGACAACCCGGTCTCGCTGCCATCGCGCTTCCAGATGGTCCACTCGTCGCTGTTGACCGTGGGATCCGACGGGGTTTGCACGAACTGGGTCTTGTCCGGGTTGGGGTTCCAGCGCCAAACCTCGGTGATGGCGGCATTGCCCGCGAACAAGTCCGACACGGTCGTGTACGAGGCGTCACCCGCCAGCCACACGCCATTCCAGCCGCTGACCAGCGCGTAGTTCCGGGTCACCCATTGCGCATGCGCTCCGCCGGCTAACATCAGCGCGGCTAGGAAAATTTTGATCAGCAACTTCATCGGATTTTGAGGCGGTAGTAGGTGGTGGTGCCGGGGGCCTTGGCGTAGAGACTGGTGATGCCGGTGGTCGTGGAAACCATCGATGCCTGAAACGCCGACGGGGTCGCGCCCGCGGGATCCGTGGGCGCGAAGGTCACTGGCAGCCAGCTGCGCAGATCGCTGGACGCTTCAATGCTGTAGGACTTGCCGTAGATGGCGAAGGTCTCCAGCCGCACGTTGTCGCCGACCTTCTCCTTAATCGCCAGGCTCAGCGTCGAGGTCGCATCCCCGGCGTAGGTCCCTGCCAAATATTCGGTCAGATTGCTCGCCCCGTCGTGATCGAGATCCCCGCCGGGAGGCACTAACGAAAGATCCCAGCCGTTCGCCCCGGGCAGATATCCGGCCTGGTAGAGCTGCTGCTCCTGCCACGCGTCGGGCAACCCGTCGTGGTTCGCGTCCACTCCCAGCGTCAGGTCCAGCCGCACGCGG
This sequence comes from Verrucomicrobiota bacterium, assembly GCA_037142115.1. Lineage (GTDB taxonomy): Bacteria > Verrucomicrobiota > Verrucomicrobiia > Verrucomicrobiales > Akkermansiaceae > Luteolibacter. Next base: position 3,369 of record JBAXBG010000014.1, read on the forward strand.
CTCGCCGGACTGCCCACCGTGGGCGTGTGCGCCGCGATCTCGATCGGATAGTAATCCACGCCCCCGATCTGGACCATCAGGGTGTAAGCCGACGCGGTGGGCACCGCCAGCGAGCTGTAGGCGCTTGTCAGACTCCGGCTCATGTCGAGGCGCATCCGCATTTGATAGTTGTAATCCACCCCGCTCACCGCGATGAGCGGCTCGCGCATCTTCTCCACCGCACCCTGGTACATCACCACCGAAACCCCATTGGCAGGGACCAGGATCCCGTATTCGTCGCGCACGTCCCCGTAAATCGTGTGATAGGGGGCCGGCGGAAACGCCTCCACCCAGGAAACCGCCAGCAAGAACAACAGCAGGGAGCGAAAAATGGCTTTCATAAGTGGAATCAGGCAGGGCGGATGGATGGGGGACTCGCTCAAGGCGCGCAAGCTAGTCGCTTCTCAAGCAGAGTCTATGCAATAAATTTCATTATTTCAGCAGACGGCGATATCACCCTGGGAGAACTCCCTGGCCTGGCCTGGGCGGGCGCGGGCCGCCGCTGGCTAGATTGCAGAATAGAGCACCTGTTGCAGATAGAGTCCGCTGGCGGGCGCGCAGTTGGGCGCCTTGCCGCGCGGCAAGCCGGGGGGCTGGTCTAGCAGGGCGGAGAGGTCCCCGATGGGCAGGCGGCCGTGGGCGGCGTGGACGGCGGCGCCCACACAAAGGGTCTGTCCCTTTTTGCGCATGGACAAAATCCCCCCCGCCTCACACCAGCTGCGTTTCCACCAGAAACCGATAGGTCCCGGCCCGCTCGATGAGCTCGTCGTGCGTGCCGCTCTCGACGATGCGCCCGTGATTGAACACCAGAATCCGGTCGGCATGCCGCACCGTCGACAGCCGGTGGGCGATGACCAGGCTGGTGCGGCCGTGCATGAGACGCTCCAGTGCCTCGTTGACGAGCCGTTCGCTCTCGGAATCGAGCGCGGAGGTGGCCTCGTCTAGCAGCAGGATCCGCGGATCGGCGAGGATCGCGCGGGCGATGGCGATGCGCTGGCGCTGGCCGCCGGAGAGCTTGGTGCCGCGCGGGCCGACCAGCGTCTGGAAGCCCTCGGGCAGCACGCTGATGAAATCATAAGCATTCGCCTGGCGGGCGGCGGCCTCGATGTCCGCAGTGGACGCGCCGGGTTTGCCGTATTCGATGTTCTCGCGGATGCTGCCCCCAAACAGCAACACCTCCTGCGGCACAATCGCAATTTGCGAGCGGATCGCTTCTAGCGAAAGTGAGGCGGCCGGCCGGCCGTCAAACAGCACCTGCCCGTTGAGCAGCTCGTTGAACCCCAGAATCAGCGAAAACGTGGTCGACTTGCCCGCACCCGACGGCCCGACGAGTGCCACCCGCTGGCCGGGTTCCACACCGAAATTCAGATCCTCAAGCACCAGCACGTCCGGGCGCGACGGGTATTGGAACGAGACCTGGTCGAAGGCGAGTGCCCCGCCAAGTTTCGCCGCGCCGTCCCCGTCGCTGCGCTCGGGTGCCAGATCCAGCAACTCGCGCAGCCGGTCGGTGGCTCCCGCCGTCTGTTGGAACTGCGAGATGATCTCGGGGAACGATCCGAGCGAGGCACCCACGAAGATCGAGAACAGGATGAACGAGGCGAAGTTCGTCTGGGTGATCTGGCCGGTGGCGAGCATCTTGGCCCCATACCAGACCACGAACGTGATCGTCCCAAACAACGCGAAGATGATGAAGGCGAGAAACGCCGCACGGGTCCTCGCCCCGCGCTTGGTCACGTCGAGAAAACTTTCCAGCGAGCGGCCGTAGCGCGCACCCTCGAACGCCTCGTTGGTGAACGACTTCACATCGGCGATGCCCTGCACCGTCTCTTCGATCACCGTGCCCGCCTCCGCCAGCGAATCCTGCGCCGCCTTGGAGTAGTTGCGCACTTTCCTGCCGAAAATCGCGATCGCGAACACCACCACCGGCACACTGCCTAACATGATGAGCGAAAGCTTCCACGACGCCACGAAGATGAAGATCAGGCCGCCGATGAGCACCACCGTCTGCCGCACCGCCTGGGGCACGGTGGTCAGCAGCGTTTCGCGCACCACCCCGAGGTCCGCCGCCACCCGGCTGCTCAGCGCGCCGGCCCGCTGCTCGTGGAAAAACGCCATCGGCAGCCGCACCAGGTGCGCGAACAACTCGCGCCGCAGACGGTTGAGCGCCGACTCGCCCGACCGGATGAACCCCTGCACCCGGAAAAACGCCACCAACGCCTGCAACGCCAGCACCCCGGCCAGCTCCAACATCACTTGGTTCGAGCGCGCCAAAATCAGCTGCGCGTCAATGTGCTGGTGCAGCGCGTCGGACGGATTGCCCACCAATTCCTTCAAAAAATACGGGAACCCTAACGACAGGATCGCCGTGAAAAACAACGCCGCCAGCGACGGGAAAAACACCAGCTTCTCCTCTAGCAAATAACCGAGTATCCACCGGTACGCGGAGAGGGCTTTCTTGATTTTCGGCTCGGACATGCCGACAAGGGAGACGAGGATGCCCCCCGCGTCAATGGCGGGATGTCCGCCGCCGCCCCAAAACCACCACCAACCCGCACGCCAGCAGGCCCGCCGACGAGGGTTCCGGGATGATCGCCAGGATCGCCGAGCTGTAGCTGCCCACCCTCACGAAGTAATTCAAATCTCCGTTCGGGTTGGCTCCCTGGTCATTGCCGAAATTCGACGTGCCAAACGTGTCCACCCCGGTGGTCAGCCCGATGAGATACCAGGTGCCGCCGAGATTCTGGAACAGCCCGGAGCCCGAATCATCCAGCGTCGCCGCCGCCTCGCTGGCCCCCAGCCCGGCCGGACTGCCAGCGTCGCTGCCCAGAACCGTGTAAAGCCCGGCGTAGCTGCCACTGCCGCTGGCGAGGGTGGCCAAGCCGCGCGGCGTGTTAAGTCCCCAGCGCTTGGCAAGGGTGCTGGCGTCACCCCAGGTGACCGCCACCGAATCCACCGGCACCGTCGGACTCCGGCCCAGCCCCCAGCCCACCTGCGTCGCCGGAGCCACCTGCTCGTTCACCCCGCGATAAAGGTTCGCCGCGGCCACTGTCGGCATCGTGGTCAGCCGGAAAACCTGCATGTCCACATTGGCCGCCACCTGCACCGGCGTGAAACTCGTATCCCGCTGATAGTAAGTCGCCCCGTCGAAGGTGACGTAGGGCTTCATCCCCACATGGTTGGCCGTCAGCATGTAGCCGCCTCCCAGATAGATCGCCGTCCCCATCGGATTGGCCAGCCCCGCGTCCGCGAGCATCCCCACCCCGCTGAACGGCACTCCGGTCCCCGGGTCGGTCTGGTTGGCCGCGTTGTCCAACCCGAACAAAATCACCGCCCCTGCCGGTTGCAACGCCACCCAAGTGCTTGCCAATGCCAGTTGAACCGCCAATTGCATCCGCCGTGTCATGTTCCCCGCACCATAGCTGCCGGACTTCCGTTGTCAAACCGGCACCCCCACCCGCGCCAGCGCGACAATCCCAGGTCCGATCGGACCGCGGAATGTCGCGCTCAGGTGAATGAATCGCACTGGCCCCCGAGAGACCAGTCGCAGGGCTAGCACGTGACGTTAAGGCGCCCGCCATCTGTCCTGGACGAGGCCCATGTCGTCGATGGGCAGCGGTTGGAACCCGAGTTGCCGGATCGCGGGGGACCCGGTTTTCAGGCGATAGTCGTCCTTGGAGATGTTTTCAAACTGGGGCTCGGCCACGATGCTGTTTTTGTCCCAGCCCAGGCCCTGCCAAGCCTGCCATTGACTCATCTTCACGGCCGGGGCTTCATAGACGTCTGTGGGCGGAAAACAATGGGTGATGATCGGCTGGCCGCTGTTCCAGACGAGATTGCGATCGATGGTATTCCACTTGGGCGTGGCGTTGCTCACGCTGGGATATCGCACTTTCGGACTGCCTGAGACAAAGATGTTGCGGCGCAGGACATTGCCGCTCATGACCGTGCCGTCGTCGTGGAACGCCTTGGTCGGATGCAGCGCCATGCCGCGCATGCCCGTCCACGCCGGTTGCTTCGCCACCGATTCGTAGCCCTCAATCATGGTGTGAAAGTGCTCGCCGAACATCTTCTGATTTTTCGTCCAGCCCTGGAAGTCGAACAACCGGTCGCCGGCGAACGCGAGCACGTTGTTCTCCACCAGGCAATCGCGCGCATTGTGCAGGTGCATGGCGGCGCAGCCGACCCGATAGACGAGATTGCCGATCAGGTCGATGCCCCCGGCGTTGTCATCCGGATAGAGGCCGCTGGCCATCGCCGGATGCCGCAAGCCCCTGGGATCCTGGGCGCAGCCGATGATGTCGTGGATGCGGTTGTAGCGCCAGATCGTGCCGCGGCCGCCGATCCAGTCGCGGCCGCCGGTGTAGAGCGCGCCGCAGTCGTTGGTCTCCAGGCACAGCTGATAGAGGTGGTTGAATTCGACAATGAGCCGGTTGCCACCCATCTGCACCCCCATGCGCGGGCTGTCGTGAATCAGGTTGTGGGCGACGAGGATGCCGCAGCCGCCGACATCCACGCCGCTGGAGCCCTTGCCGAACACCCCGACGTGATGAATGTCATTGTTGGTCACCTCGTGGCCCGCCGGGGTGAGGGTGATGCGGTCGCCGCCCGACACGGCGACCCCAGCACCGCCGGTATAGCTGATCTCATTGCTGCGGATGAAGTTGTGCTTGCCGCCATTGACGCTGATGCCGCAGCCGAAGCCGCTGCCCACACCCCGATAGCCGCCCACCGTGGTCAGGGTGCAGCCCGCGACGAGGCAGTCGCTGGCTTTGGTTAGGGTGATGGCGGCACCGTTGCAACCGGTGAAACCCAGCCGTTCGACGCTGATGTGATGGGCGGCATCCTTGATTTGCATGAAGCTCTCGAGGGTGACGAGCCGCACTTCGGTTTGACCCGAGACACTTGGCGGCCAAAAATACAGGATGTGGGTGCGCGGATCGAGAAACCACTCGCCGGGCGAATCCAATTCCTCCAGGGCATTCTGGAAATGAAACCGGCTGTGCGCGCGCAGCCCGTAGCTGCCGGTCCCGCCGAGCGTGACCTGGCAGGTGGACGGATCATAGGATTGGAACCTCCGGATATTGTTCCAATAGGCGTCGCCGCTGAAGGTGTCGACCTCCACGTCCTCGGGATGAGCCCATTGGCGCACATCCTGCGCCTTCAACGGGAATGAATCCTCCGCCCCCTCGACATCAGCTGACGGCAGGTCATCGACGAAGGCCCAGCCGCCGTAGAGCGGATCCGCCGGGGTGAAATTCGGGTAGCGCGCCAGGATCATGCGCCGGCCGCCAAATAACAACTGCCGGTAATTGGTTCCCGGTTTGACCAGCGCGGAGACGTCCGCCTTGAGGATTTGCCCCTGATGGACGCGGAAACCGGTGACCACGCTGCCGCCGATGAGCAGCGGCTTGGCACCCTTGGCGGCACGAATGGTTAGGTTGGAATCCTGCGCGTCTAACACCAGCGGCTCGGCGCAGGAGTAGCGCCCGTCGTTGAGAATCATGACCGCCGGCCCACGCTCGCCGGCCTGGCGTTGCGCGCGAATGGCATCGCGGGCTTCTGCCAGGCTGCCGCCCGCCGGGACGTTGACTTCAAGCGCCGCAGCGGCGAGGGTGGCACTGCCGAGCAGCGCCAGCAGCAGGGTTTTCATCGGTTGGTCTAGCATATAATCCATCACAGGTCGGACACGCGCCGCCTAGAGTGTCCGCCATGAGTCGTGAATCAAGCCGATCTTTTCAATGGGCAGCAACGTGCCCCGCAATTGGCTTGTGGCCGGGAGGCATTTCCCTTACTTGCAGGTTCACCACCTCATGCACAAGCCCATCCATCATCTTCTCGCCCTGGTCCTAGCGACCAGCGGCCTGCACGCCGCCCCGACCGAGCCTGGAGCCAGCCCCGAAGCCGGCGACCTGCTAACCCCCGACACGCTCGCCTTTCTGCGCGAGCGGGCGACGGACACGCTCAAGTCCTGCGGGGTGGCGCCGGGAGCGACCGCCGGCGGCAAAACCAACACCCTGGGGTTCCGCGCGATCACTCCCGGCGGCTATCCGGCGATTTGGATTCAGGACTTCACCATGAATTATTCCAGCGGCCTGATCGCCCGCGAGGATGGCCTGCGCCACTTCCAACTCATCCTGGAAAAGCAGAACGGCCCCGAGCCCAAGGAGCTGGGGCATCAGGTCGTTGTGCCCGCCCATGCCATCCCTGATCACATCAATGTCGACGGTGCGCCGGTGTTCTTCCCCGGCACCTACGATCCCGCGGCGAACAACCACGGCGCTTGGGGGTTCCGCCCGCCTAGCAACAATCAGTTCGACGTCATCTGGCTGGCCCACATGCTCGCCCGCTCCGGCGACGCCAAAGCCCTCCTCAGCCAGGACGTGGGCGGTCTCACAGCCTACGAGCACCTGAAGCTGGCCTTCGCCGTGCCGGAAATCGATCCTGACACGCAACTGGTGCGCACCACCGCCGAGCGGCGCGCGGTCGGCTTCATTTTCTGCGATTCGATCCAGATGACGGGCGACCTGCTGATGGCCTCGCTGATCCGCTACCGCACGGCACTGCAGCTTGCCTGGCTCGCCACGCAGATGGAAAATCCCGGGGACGCCACGCATTACACCCAGGTCGCCCAACAGATCCGCTCCCATATCGTGCCGGTGTTCGGCGACCATGACGGCACCCGCGGCGGCTGGCTCAAGGCCTCCACCGGCATCTCCGGGCAGGCCGACGTGTGGGGCAGCATCTATGCGATCTATGTCGGGGCCGTCGACGGCGAGGCCCGCGCGGGCCTGCTCCAAACCGTCACCGCCGCCCTCGCCAAGCAAGGCGAGATCGAGTTTGAGGGCGCGCTGCGCCACGTCCCGGTGTCCCACGACGCCTCGCCCACCGCGGTGTGGGAGCGCACCATCACCGCCAAGAACCGCTATCAGAACGGTGCCTACTGGCACACCCCCGTCGGCTGGCTGATCACCATTCTCCAGCCGCAAGCACCGGAGTTGGCCCGCACCGTGCAGCGCCACTGGATCGAGCACTTGCATGCCCAGCAGGGCCGGGTCTGGGAGTGCATCGGCTGGGACACCCTGGGCAACCAGAACCCCTCGTTCGGCCCGTCCATCACCCTGCCCCTGGGAGTCTTGAGCCGCGCCGAAGGCCGCGCCGATCAGCTCGCCAGACCCGGGCGGAATTGACGGAATCGAGTTCACCGTTGACCGCGGGGGCCGGGGCGGCGAGTCTGGCGGCATGTTCATTGACCATATTCGGATCTTCGCCAAGGCGGGCGACGGCGGCAACGGCGTCGTTTCATGGCGGCGCGAAAAATACGTTCCGCAGGGCGGGCCGGATGGCGGCGATGGCGGCGGCGGCGGCAATGTGGTGCTGGTGGTGGACGCCTCGACCGACAATCTGCGCCAATATCACTACGATCCCAAGCTGGTGGCCGACGACGGCAAGAACGGCGCGGGCGTGCGCAAAACCGGCCGCAGCGGCAAGACCGTGATCGGGCGGGTCCCGCCGGGCACCGTGGTCTACCGGGCCAACGCCGCCACCGTGCAGGAAGCCGTCGAGTTTGAACGCAGCGAAGAAGGCATCGACATGGAGCCGATCGCGGACCTGACCGAGGTCGGGCAGGAGTTCGTGCTGTGCAAGGGCGGCGATCCGGGCCAGGGCAACTGGCGGTTCAAGACGGCCACCAACCGCACCCCGGTGGAACACACGCTGGGCACGCCCGGCGAGCTCGGGGTTTTCTATCTGGAACTGCGCCGCATCGCCGACGTCGGCCTGGTCGGGTTTCCCAACGCCGGCAAGTCGACGCTGTTAGGCCAGGTGTCCGCCGCCAAGCCGAAGGTCGCGTCCTACCCGTTCACCACCCTCCAGCCGGTGGTCGGGGTGGTCGATTTCGGCGGCTTCCGGCGCTGCACCATCGCCGACATCCCGGGCCTGATCGAGGGCGCGCATGAGAACCGCGGGCTGGGCCACGAATTCCTGCGTCACATCACCCGCTGCCGGGTGCTGTTGTTCGTGCTGGACATGGCCGGCAGCGAAGGGCGCGACCCGATCTCGGATCTGGAGATCCTGCGCCGCGAGATCAAGGAATACGACGACGACCTGGCGCGCTTCCCATGGAAGGTCGTCGCCAACAAAATGGACCTCGAGGGCGCGGCCGAAAACCTCGAGATCTTCCGCCAGCGGTTCCCGAAAGTGGAGGTCATCCCGATTTCCGCGGAGCACGGCCAGGGCCTTGATGACCTCAAGCAGCTCCTCGACAACGAAGTCGGCCACCGGTTGGCGCATTGAGCGCCTGAGTAACGCCCGGATTTACCGCAAAGCCGCAGAGATCGCAAAGTGGCGCAAAGGATGATTTATTCTCAAGAATACCCTGGTTGCTTTGCGTTCCTTTGCGCCCTTGGCGGCTTTGCGGTGAGTGATCGGCCGTTTCAACTAACCATATGACCCGCCCCGCCCGATGAACGTCGAAACCCTGTCGCGCCTCCAGTTCGCGTTCACCGTCTCGTTCCACTACCTCTATCCGCCGCTGAGCATCGGCCTGGGGATGGTGCTGGTGATGCTGGAAGGGATGTGGCTGCGCACGCGCAACCCGCTCTATCACAACATGGCCCGCTTCTGGACCAAGGTGTTCGGGCTGATCTTCGGCCTCGGCGTGGCCACCGGCATCGTGCTCGAGTTCGAGTTCGGGACCAACTGGGCGACCTACTCGCGCTTCGTGGGCGACATTTTCGGCAGCGCGCTGGCGGCCGAGGGGATCTTCGCGTTTTTCCTGGAGTCCGGATTTCTGGCGATCCTGCTCTTCGGCTGGGACAAGGTCGGACCCAAGCTGCATTTTTTCGCCACCTGCATGGTGGCGCTCGGCGCGCATTTCAGCGCGGTGTGGATCATCGTGGCCAATTCCTGGCAGCAGACCCCGGCCGGCTCGCACCTCGAAATCGGCGGCCAACCGGTGCCGCTGGGTCATGCCTTTGAAGCCGCCGACCTGTGGCGCTCGCGGATGGTCATCGACGATTTCTGGGGGGTGGTGTTCAACCCGTCGTCGATGGACCGGCTCGGCCACACGCTGGTCGCGGCGTGGTCGGCGGGCGCGTTCCTGGTCATCAGCGTGGGCGCGTTCTACCTGCTGCGGCGGCGGCATGTCGCGTTCGCCGCGGCCTCGCTCAAGTTCGGGCTGGTGCTGGCGCTGGCGTCCTCGCTGCTCTCGCTGGCCACCGGCCACAGCTCCGCGGTCGGCGTGGCCCGCAACCAGCCGTCAAAACTCGCGGCGATGGAAGGCCTGTGGGAAACCGCCCCGGCCGCCCCGCTGCACCCGTTCGGCTGGGTCGACACGGCCCGCGCCCGCACCTCGGGACCGAAGATTCCGGCGGGGCTCAGCCTGTTAGTCAGCGGGCGCGCCGACCGCGTGCTCACCGGCCTGAATGACATCCCGGCGGCCCTGCGCCCGCCGGTGCAGGCGACGTTCCAATGCTTCCACCTGATGGTGGCACTCGGCTTCGGCCTGATCGGCCTGTCGCTGTGGGGCGCGTGGCTGTGGTGGCGGGGCCGGCTGGCCGACCCGCAAGCGCCCGCGACGCGCTGGTTCCTGCGGCTGGCGGTGCCCGCGGTGCTGCTGCCCCAGGTTGCCAACCAGGTCGGCTGGTTCACGGCGGAAATCGGCCGCCAGCCGTGGATCGTGTGGGGCTACCTGCGCACCAGCCAGGGGCTCTCGGCGGTGGTCAAGGCCGAGCAGGTGGTCGCCTCGCTGGTGGGCTTCGGCCTCATCTATCTGTTATTGTTCATCCTGTTTTTGTTCCTCCTCAACCGCAAGATCCAGCACGGCCCGGAGCCGCTGGAGGAAAGCCACGACCTTCCGGACAACTGGCTCCGGCAGAGCCGGGCCTGACCCCGCACCCTCATGGATTACAATCTTCTCTGGTTTGTGTTAGTCGGGGTGCTCTTCGCCGGCTACGCCATGTTGGACGGGTTTGACCTGGGTGTCGGCGCGCTGATCCTGCGGGTCAAGGATGACGACGAGCGGCGCGTGCTCTACAATGCGATCGGGCCGGTGTGGGACGGCAACGAGGTGTGGCTGGTCACCGGCGGCGGGGCCTTGTTCGCGGCGTTCCCGCCGGTGTATGCCACGGTGTTCTCGGGCTTCTATCTGCCTTTCATGCTGCTGCTCTTTGCGCTGATTTTCCGCGCGGTGGCCATCGAGTTCCGGAGCAAGGAGCCGTGGCGGTGGTGGCGCCGCGGCTGGGACTTCGGGTTTTTCGCCGGCAGCACCACCGCCTCGCTGCTCATCGGGGTGACCATGGGCAACATCGTGTGGGGCATCCCGCTCGACGCCAAGGGCGAGTTCGCAGGCACCTTGCTGGGACTGCTCCATCCCTACGCGCTGCTGATGGGAGTGACCACGGTGGCGCTGTTCATGATGCACGGGGCGATCTACCTCCACATGAAGACCGAGGGCACGCTGCAGGCCCGCGTCCGGCAATGGATCAACCCGCTGATCATCGCGTTCATCGTCTGTTACGCCCTAACCACCCTGGCGACCCTGCTCTATGTGCCGCGCATGACCGAGATTCTGCGGCACCAGCCGGCGCTGTTCGCGGTGGTGATCCTGCTGGTGCTGGCCATCGCCAACCTGCCGCGCGAAATCCACCGCGGGCGCGACGGCGCGGCCTTCGTGAGTTCCTGCGCCACGATGCTGCTGCTGATGGCGTTGTTCGGGCTGGGGATGTTCCCGCACATGGTGTATTCGGTGCCCGACCCGGCGCACTCGCTGACCGCCTACAACGCGGCCTCCACCCGCAAGACGCTGGGCATCATGACGATCATCGCCGCCATCGGCGTGCCCATCGTGCTGACCTACACCGTCACCGTGTATTACATCTTCCGCGGCAAGGTGCAGATCGGCAAAGACAGTTATTGAGCCCGCAACCCGCAGGTTAATTCCTTGAAATGTTGCCGCGGGCCGCCACCATCCGCTTTTGCACGCACCATGAAACCACTGCCTCCATCCGTCACGAGAGCCTGGGACAACCGCGAGCCCTACGTCGTGATGACCACCGTCAGCAAGGACGGCGTGCCCAACTCGATCTATGTCGGCAGCGTCGGCCGCCACGACGAGCGCACCTTCTATCTCTGCAATCACCACTTCAAGAAGACCCAGCAAAACATCCTGGAAACCGGCCGGGGCAGCCTGTTGTTCCTGACCCATGAGCACAAATCCTATCAGCTCAAGGGCTGCTTTGAGTTTCAGGACCGCGGACCGGTTTACGAGGCGATGCAAAAAAACAGCCCCACCCCCTACCCGGCCAGCGTGGCCGTGCTCCACGTCACCGAGGTTTACGCCGGATCCATCAAGCTGGCCTGATGGCAGTAGGCGCGTTCGTGAGAACGCGGCGCGGCGCCCCCGCGCGCTGCCACCGGCACGCCCACGTTAGATTCCGCTAGACCGCCGCCAGCTCCACGACCCGGCACACGCCGTGGTTCACGGTGAAGCGGACGTTGCGCCCGCAGAGGCTGGCGCCGAAAACCCGCGCCGAGTCCGCCGCGCGCACCGCCGGGCGCGGGTCGAGCTCGAGGGCTTCGCGGATCAGCGCCTGGGCGCGCGCCGGCAAACCGGCGAAGGCCGCCGCGGCCGGGTCGGCGATTTCGACCTGCAGCCGCGGGATGTCCGCCGCCGCGAAGCCGGCCGCCGCGTCGGGGATGGCTTCGGCGTATGGCAGGTAGGGTTTGATGTCGTAAACCGGCGTGCCGTCGAGCAGGTCGATCCCGCCTAACAACAGCACGGGCGCGTCGCGGGCCGCGGTGTCGATGCCCTCCAGGCGCACCAGCGACAGGCCCAGGCCATTGGGGCGGAAGGGCGAGCGACTGGCAAACACGCCGACCCGCTGGTTGCCGCCGAGGCGCGGCGGGCGGACGGTGGGATTCCAGCCCTGAGCCAGCGCGGCGTGAAAGCCGAAGATGAGCCACAGGTGGGAGAATCCCTCGATGCCGCGGATGGCTTCCGGGCTGCGGTAGGCCTCGGCAAACACCAACTCGCCCCAGGCGCTCGGGCACAGTCCTGATTGGCGCGGGACGGCGAATTTGCCCCCGAAACAAGTGCGCACCGTGGCAATGGGCTCGAGAGTCATCGGTGGAGAGGTGCCGACATCCTCGCAGTGGTTAGAAACCTATGGGCTCCGGGCAGAATGCCCGGGCCACCGTGGCGCGGGCATTCTGCGCGCCGCCTCTCTTCACCATCGCTCATGGCATTTCCTCCGGGTTCAGGATCTGGACGCCTAGCGCGTCTTGAGGTGGACGCTCGCGCGCAGCACTCCGCCCTCCCGGCGGGCGGTGACCGTGAGTTGGTCGAGATCGTCCAACGCATCGGCACACTTGCGCAGGCTGGCGATTCGTTCCGTGGTCACGCCGCCAGCGGGAAGCGCGGCGGCGTTGCCTTCGACGACCTTGAGGGTCTCGCGGGAGAACTTTTGCAGGGCCTTGAAGTGAATGGCGAACTCGAGGCCGGGGCGGGTTGCCGCGCCCTTGGCGGCCTTGGCGACGAGGTCGAGCGCCTGATTCTTGGAGGTGGACGCGGCGAACCACTTGTCGCCCACGGTCACCGACGGCATGAAGTCATCGTTGAAAAACGGCAACGGGAAGAACCAGGTGCAGTAGCCGTCCTTTTCGGAGCTGACCGGCTTTTGCATCGGCAGCTGGGTGCCGGTCAACTCGCCGACCTTGGCCAGGATGCTGGCGGCATTGGCGTTCATTTTCTGCCAGGACGCGGCCAGTTTGCTGCGATCGGTCACCGGTGCCACCAGCGAGATCCGCGGGAACTTCCCCTGATCAACCACCGCCTGGGGCAGGCCGGGGATCGCCGGCACCGCGCCTTTGAGATCCACCACCCACGCGCGTTCGCGCCCGAGGCTGCCGCCGACATCGCCACTGAGCGTGTCCCACAGCGCCACCGCATCCGGGCGGAGCTTGGTGTCGAACATCTTGGCCATGGCCGCGAACTGGGCCATCTTGGGATCCTCCATTTTGACCTCGGAAACTTTCATCGCCACGGCGTATGAGGTTTCCATCAGGGCTTCCAGATAGGCGCGGGCCTTTTCGTCATAGGCAGCGTCGGTGGTCATGTTGGCGAACATCACCACGTCTTCCGAGTCACCCAGCGCGGCGAGGTGATTGGGGGATTTCCAATCGAACACCCCGATGTCATTGCCGCCGTAGGACTCGATCTTGAGCCCGTCCTCGAAATAGGCCAGCGCACCGAGGGCCTCGTTGCCCGACAGCTTGCGCAGGGCGGCTTCGCGTTCGCCGACCATGCGCAGCAAGGCCTCAAGGTCACGGGTGTCACCCAGCCCTTCCGAGCCGGCCAAGCCGTCGCGCAAGCCGCCGGCCATCTCGGCGAGTCCGCCGGCGGTGGCGGCCAACTGGTCCATTGCGGCTTTCTGGCCGTAGATCAGGGCGGCGAGTTCCTTGGAGGCGTAGGCATCGCTGAACGCGAGGGTCTCGCCGGCCACCAGCGATTGGGCGGGGGTGGCGACGAACTTCAGGGCGTCCGCCGAGGCACCGATGAACAGGACGGCGTAATCACCGAGAATTCCGCTCACCACCACCAGGTCTTTTTTGGCGATGGCGGCGAACAGTTGCTCCACGGCTGCCGGCTCCAACATCCCCTCCATCTCCTTGCGGCCCGGTTCCATCTGTTCGGCGATTTTCGCCCCCACGATCTTATGCCCGGTGAATTTCTGACCGCCGGCCTCGATTTCCAACGGTTCGACCATCGGGCCGAGCATGCCGAGGTTGGCCACCAGAGCGGCGAGTTGCTGGGCCGCGCCGGCGCGATCCGCATCGCTGGCGCGAAACGCAAGGTAAACTGGCGGCATGCTCAGGCGCTCGATCAAGCCCACGCCCGACTCGGGATCCGTGAGCAAATCCTTTGCCAATTCCTGACCGTATTGGCTGGCCAGCGAGCGCTGCATGGCCTCGAAATCGCCCGATTTGGCCGCCACGCAGAAGGCTTTGGCCAGCATCCGCATTTGAAAATACCCCTGCCGGCCGCTAAACTTGAGCAGATGGCTGGTTTGTTCGCCGGCCGACTTGCCCAGAGCAATGGTGAACTCCTGCCCGAACAACGATGTCGGGCCGCTTGGCTCAGCCGGTTCCGCGCCCGAACTGATGCCCGTCTGCGCCTGCGCGAGTTTCCAGAGTTTACTCGAGGTGATGCGCTTCACGGATTTTGATCCCTGCTGGAAGGCCATCACCAGCTCCGTGTCCGGCGGCAGATACTTCACAAATCCAAGCTTGGTGGCACGTTGCTCCGCACTCAGCGCAGGCATCCGGACCACTGCGGCGGCCCCGGGTGGGGGGGCCTGGACGACGGGCGGCACCGCTCCTGGCACGGCGGGTGATTTGACCTCCTCCTTGGGTTTGCACGCCACGAATCCCAATGCCAAGGCGCAGACCACGAACCCACTCATGCGAATTTTCATAGTGGCGGAACCCTAAAACCGCACCGGCGACCCAAGCAAGCAGATTGGCTGAAATCCGCTGAAAACTCCCACGGTGAAAATATCCGGGTTGCGGGACACGCCAGATTGTGGATGCTTACCGCCGCTCCGTTCCCCATGGCCACTTTCACCCCACTCACCCGCGGCGACCTGTTCCCCTTTGAATTGGTCCGCCCCCAACTCGAACGCGTGGAAGCCGCCATCCGCGAGCAAGTCCGTGGCTTCGATCCCGCCGTCGAGCCCTACGTCTCCTACATCTGCAACACCTCGGGCAAACGCATCCGACCCACCCTCGCCATCCTGGTAGGCGGCGCGGCCGGCGGCGCCGACGACGATCACGTGAAACTCGGCGTGATTCTCGAACTCATCCACATGGCCACGCTGGTCCACGATGACATCATCGACGGAGCCACCACCCGCCGCATGATCGCCACCGCCAATGCCAAGTGGGGCAACGCCCTCTCGGTCCTGCTCGGCGACGCGCTGTTTTCCCACGCCCTCACCCTGGCCACCGATTTCAACAGCATCGACATCTGCCGCAAGGTCGGCAACGCCGCCCGCGAAGTCTGCCAGGGCGAAATCATCCAAAACCAGCGCCGCTTCGACCTGACCTTCACCAAGGCCGAGTATTTCCGCATGATCGGCATGAAAACCGGCGCCCTGTTCGCCGCCGCCACCGGCCTGGCCGGCAAACTCTGTGGCCTCGACGCGGACGCCGAAGCGCGCCTCGCCTCCTACGGCATGAAGCTCGGCACCGCCTATCAGATCTATGACGACTGCCTCGACCTGGTCGGGGCCGAGGAAGTCGTGGGCAAAACGCTGCGCACCGACCTGGTCAAGGGCAAGCTCACCCTGCCGATCCTCAACCTGCTCGAAACCGCCTCCGAACCCCAGCGCCTCAAACTCAACAAGCGCATCCTCGACCAGGAACCGCTGGACCTGCCGGTCCTGTTAGGCATCGCCGAATACGAGGGCGCGATCGAGAGCGCCGTGGACACCGCCCTCGGGCTGCTCACCGAGTGCCGCGAGGACCTGCAACCGCTCGACGAGTCGGTCCACTCCGAAGCGCTGGTCCAAATCACCCGCTTCCTCGCCGGGCTGTTGGAAAAGTGCCGGCGCTAAGACGCCCCCATGTACGAGCACCGCACCAAACCTCTGCTGAGCCCAGCCGAATTCAGACGGCGGGTATGGTGGCACGCCCTCACCGCCCTGCTGGCGATCACGCTCGGGCTGGGCATCGGGGTGCTCGGCTATCACCTGCTGGGTGGACTGGGCTGGGTGGACTCGCTGCTCAACGCCTCGATGATTCTGGGCGGCATGGGACCGGTCGATCCGCTGCAATCCACGACGGCTAAAATCTTCGCCTCCTGTTACGCGCTTTTTTCCGGGCTGGTCTTCATCGGCGTCGCGTCGCTGCTCGTCGCGCCATTTGCCCACCGGCTGTTGCACCGCTTCCATTTCGAGCAAGAATGATTGTGAAAGCGCATCTCACCGCCATCGTCGCCATGACTTCCGACCGGGTGATCGGCCGGGCAGGGATCTTGCCATGGCATTTGCCCGAAGACTTGGCGTTTTTCAAGCGGACCACCTCGGGCCATCCGGTGGTGATGGGCCGCAAGACGTTTGAATCGATCGGCCGGCCACTACCCAAGCGCCGCAACATCGTGCTCACCCGCGACCCGGCCTGGTCGGCACCGGGGGTGGAGGTGATCCACCGGCCGGAAGATCTGGCGGAATTAACGGATCTGGAGGGGCAGGTATTTCTCATCGGCGGCGCGGAAATCTACGCGGCGTTCCTGCCGGCGACCGCTGATTTGTTAGTCAGCCATGTCTTGGCAAACCATGAGGGCGACACCCGCTTCCCGGAGTTTCAAAGCACCTTTCCTCATTGCGAGGTGGTGGAAAGCCACCCGACATTCGAGGTCCGGCGCTGGAGCCGGGAATGAGGATATGGCGGCGTGACGCCGCCATCACGGCCTGCCGCGGGACGCGGCAGCCACGTGCAGGAGCGCGTGTTAGGCGTGGCTGCGGCGTCTCGCCGCAGGCCGTGTCCGGAGCGTCCCGCTCCGGGATGCCAATCATCACCTGTCGGCGGGCCTGCCGCGGGACGCGGCAGCCACGTGCAGGAGCGCCCTCACTTCTGCGCGTCGGTGACTTTCTCCGGGACGGCGGGGGTCAGGGCGAGCTCTTCGAGCGGGCGGTCGAACTCCAGCTTGACGACGAGCACAGTGTTAGGCAGCTCGTTGACCGGCAGGTGCAGCAGGCGCAGGCAGGGTTTTTGCTCCGCGTGGTCGCCTGGCGTTAGATTGACCGCGCACTCCACCGCGGCCCCGGTGTTGAGCAGGGTGGCGCGCTTGGGCAGCACGTTGAATGGCTTGAGCTTCACCCCGTCGCCCTGCGGGTCCTGGTTGAGATGCACATAGAGCGTGCGCTGGTCGCCGCGCGTGAGCAGCACGTTGCGGTTCGAGGTCAGTGGCGACGCAGGCCGCGCGCCTTCGAGCGATTCTTTGACTGCCTGATACCACTGGCCAATGCGCCGAAGGATGGCGACCGCCTCGCCGGGGATGGTGCCATCGGGCCGCGGGCCGACGTTGAGCAGGTAGTTGCCGTCGCGCGCGAGGTAGCGGTCGATGCTGCGGATGAGGTGGCGGTCGGTGTAGTAGTCCTCGTCCTTGCGGAAACCCCAGCTTTCCATGCCGACCGACTGACACGCTTCGGTGAGCCGGTCGAACCCGAGCGAGGCATCCGCGGCGAAGTCGCGCTCCGGGGTGCCGAAGTCGCCGCGGTCAAAGCCGCGGTCATTGATGACGCAGGTCGGCTGCAACTGGCGGATCATCGCGTTGATCGAGGGATCCTGGTGCTTGGTGACGTTCATGTCCCACCAGAAGCCGGCGATCTCGCCGTAGTTCGTGCACAGCTCGCGCACCTGGGCCTGGAGGAACTCCAGGTATTTTCCGAAGTCCGGCTGGTCGCCGGGCTGCGGCGCGAGTTCGTGGCTGCGGCCCTGGTTCGGATAGTTCGGGTGGTTCCAATCCACCACCGAGTAATACAGGCGCAGCGGCAAGTGGCGCCGGTGACAGGCCTCGGCGAGCATCCCGACGATGTCGCGCTTGTAGGGCGTGTTCATCGTGTTGAAGCGCGTCTGCTTGGTGTCCCACAGGCAGAACCCGTCGTGATGCTTGGTGGTGAGGCAGACCTGTTGCATGCCGGCCTCCTGCATCAAATCGAGCCATTGGTTCGGATCGAAGCGGGTGGGGTTCCACTGTTGGGCCAGCTTGACATACTCGGCGCGCGGCACCCGCGCCCGCCACTGGTGCTGCTCGTGCCAGCCGGGAATCGAGTAGAGCCCCCAGTGGACGAACATCC
Organism: Verrucomicrobiota bacterium; assembly: GCA_037142115.1. Lineage (GTDB taxonomy): Bacteria > Verrucomicrobiota > Verrucomicrobiia > Verrucomicrobiales > Akkermansiaceae > Luteolibacter. Next base: position 21,263 of record JBAXBG010000014.1, read on the forward strand.
CGAAACGTTTTTGGAAAAACCAGTCGCGCCCGTCGCCAAAGCGCGGCACCCCCTGACCATTGGGCGCGGCGGGCGCGGTTGTTTTGTTAGGCGCGGCGAAACCGCTGGCAACCGGGGAGGCGAGGGCGGCGGCCAGGCTGGAGGTGGTTTGAATGAAGCGTCGGCGATTCATGGCAAGGTTACGGGGTGCGGGAGCCGATTCTTCCATCCTCCCGCACCCACGATGAATGGGCGGTGCCCCGCCGCATTTCCTGCGGACGACACTTGCCAGCCGGACCCGCGGGGTTTAGACCAAGCTCCATGCTGATCCGACCCACGCCCACCGTCGTCTCCTTGTGTTCCCTCGCTTTGCTGGCCGCCCCGGTCCTCGCAGACAAAGCGTTCTACGGCGACCCGCCCGACGCCACCCATCCGTGGGGGATTCACGACCGCAACCGCCCGCAACCGCCGCTGGTCACACCGGGCACCTTCAGCACGGACGATCAACCCGGCCGGCCGCCCTCCGATGCGATCGTGTTGTTCGACGGCACCGCCACCTCGCTCGGCAAGTGGGAAGCCGACAAAACCCCCGCCGAACCGACCAAGTGGGTCGTCGTGGACGGCGCGTTACAGTGCGTGCCCGGCTCCGGCTACATCCGCACCAAGCAGCTCTTCGCCGACTGCCAACTCCACGTCGAGTGGGCGTCCCCGACCAAAATCGAGGGCACCAGCCAGCAACGCGGCAACAGCGGGATCTTCCTGATGGGCCAAACCGAAGTCCAGGTGCTCAACAATTTCGACAACCCGACCTACGCCGACGGCTTTGCCGGCTCGGTCTATGGAGTCAACCCGCCCCATGCCAACGCCCTGCACGCGCCCGGTGAATGGCAGGTGTATGACATCATTTTCCGCCGGCCGATTTTCCGTGACGGCAAGCTGCTCGACGGCGGCCGCCAAACCGTGCTGATGAACGGGGTGGTGGTGCAGGACTCCACGCCGTTGGAAGGCGGCGGCGGTCATCGCACCCGCGGCCACGATCGCTCGTTCGGGGAAAAAGGCCCGCTCAAGTTGCAGGACCACGGCAACCCGGTGCGCTACCGCAACATCTGGCTGCGGCCGCTGCCGCTGCGCGCCATCGATGGCGGGGATATGGGCGTGATGTCGCCGATCGACGTCACCGCCAAGAAGACGGAACTGGCCAAGAGCATCCGCGCGGATGCCGCCAAGCTGCAAGGCCAGGCCAAGCTGCTGCGGCTGATGGAGTCGATCTGTTACGACCAAGACCCCGCCACCACCGCCACCGCGACCGCCGGCATCACCGACTGGCTCACCACCACCAAATCCGTGCCCGCCGCCGCCATCGAGGACCGCAAAGCCGAGATCCTCGAAATGCGTGACGCCATCGGGTATCTCGTGCGCTTCAAGTTCCTTCCTGCTGATTTCACGGCGCTGCCGGAGCTCGGACAAATCGTCAAGGCCCACGGCTGGGACAAGAAGTAGTCGCCAGGTGGTGACGAGCGGCACGCGGGCCGGGAGCGCGAGTCTCCAGACTCGCCAGCAAATGAGCGGCTGCGGCTCTTGGTCTTCGGCTGATTGCGGCTCCAGCGAGTCTGGAGACTCGCGCTCCAGTTAGACAGCCGGGCCGCCCGCCGCTGCCGGCTTTTTGGCCACCCAGCGCGAGATCAGCACGAAGAAGAACGGGATGAAGATCAGGTCGATGAAGGTGGCCGAGAGCAGGCCGCCGGTGACGGCGGTGCCGATGGCATTCTGAGCGGCGGCACCAGCGCCGTGGGTGAGCGCCAGCGGCAGGGTGCCGAAGAAAAACGCCAGCGACGTCATGATCACCGGCCGCAGCCGGATTCGAACCGCGCTCAAGGTGGCGTCCACCAGCTCATGCCCCTGGTGCATCTGGTCCTTGATGAACTGGATGATCAGAATCGCGTTCTTGGTGGACAGCCCCACGGTGGTTAGCAGGCCGATCTGCAGATAGACGTCGTTGGGCAGGACGCGCAGCGTGACCGCGGTGACCGCGCCCACCAGACCTAGCGGAATCATGAGCAGGTTGACCAGGGGGATGGTCCAGCTCTCATACAGGGCCGCCACGCTGAGGAACACAACTAATAGAGAGATGGCATACAGCGCCGGAGCCTGCGCGCCGGCGTTCTTCTCCTCGTAGGACAGCCCGGTCCACTCGTAGCCGACACCCGCCGGGAGTTGGGCGACCATTTTCTCCATTTCTTCCATCGCCTCGCCGGTGCTGATGCCGGGTGCGGCCTGGCCCATGATCTCGGAGGAGGGAATGCCGTTGTAGCGCTCCAGGCGCGGCGAGCCATACTGCCAGCGGGCGGAGGCAAAGGCATCAAACGGCACCATCCCGCCCTGGGCGTTGCGCACATACCAGCGGTTGATGTCCTCGGGCAGCATCCGGAATTCCGCCCCGGACTGCAAAAACACCTTCTTGACCCGGCCGTTTTCAATGAAGTCGTTGACGTAGGAACTGCCCCAGGCGGTGGCCAGCACGTTGTTGATGTCAGTGAGGGAAACGCCCAGCGCGCCGGCCTTGACGTCATCGATGTCGAGCTTGAACTGCGGCGAGTCGTCCTGGCCGTTAGGGCGCACCGCGATGAGCTTCGGGTTCTTCATCGCCATGCCTAACAACTGGTTGCGGGCCTCCATGAGTTTGGCGTGGCCCAGCCCGCCGCGGTCCTGGAGCATGAAGTCAAAGCCGTTGGCCTGCCCGAGCTCCATCACCGCGGGCGGCGAAATGGCAAACGCCATGCCGTCCTTGATTTTGGCAAAGGCGCCCATCGCCCGCCCCGCGATCGCCGGGGCCTTGAGATCCGCGCTCTGGCGGACTTTCCAATCCTTGAGCCTGACGAAGGCCAGGCCCATGTTCTGACCGCGTCCGGCAAAGCTGAAGCCAGCCACGGTGATCACCGATTCCACGGACTTGGATTCGTTGTCCTCGAAATGCTTTTCGATCTGGCGCATGACCTTGACGGTGCGTTCCATCGCCGCCCCGGCCGGCAATTGGACCAGGCAGATCACGATGCCCTGGTCCTCATCGGGCAGGAAGGCGGTGGGCAGCCGCACAAACAGGAATGCCATGCACGCCACGATCGCGCCATACACCGCCACATAACGCAACGGTTTGCGGAAGGACGCGGCCACGATCGACTCATACTGCGCGCGGCGGCGATCGAACCAGCGGTTAAACCACCCGAAGAACCCTTTGAACCAGCCGGCCTCACCCGCGGTATGCCCTTTGGCCACCGGCTTGAGGAGGGTGGCACACAGCGCCGGGGTGAGCGTCATGGCCAGCACCACCGAGAGGATCATCGCGGAAATGATGGTGATGGAAAACTGCCGGTAAATCACCCCGGTGGAACCGCCAAAAAAGGCCATCGGAATGAACACGGCCGTTAGAACGGTGACGATCCCCCACAGCGCGCTGGTGATCTGGCTCATCGACTTGATGGTCGCCTCCTTGGGCGGCAACCCCTCCTCGGTCATGATCCGCTCGACATTTTCCACCACCACGATGGCGTCGTCGACGAGCAGGCCGATGACGATGACCAGCGCGAACATGGTGAGCGTGTTGATAGAAAAGCCGCTGAGCGAGAGGACGCCGAAGGTTCCTAACAGCACAACCGGCACCGCGATGGTCGGGATCAGGGTGGCGCGGATGTTCTGCAGGAACAGGAACATGATGACAAACACCAGGATGATCGCCTCGATGAGGGTCTTGACCACCTCCTCGATGGAGATCTTGACGAAGGGCGTGGTGTCGTAGGGGTAAACCACCTTCATCCCGGCCGGGAAGTATTTGGACAGCTCGACCATCTTGGCCTTGATCCGGTTGGCGGTTTCGAGCGCGTTGCCGCCGGCGGCCATCCGGATGGCCATGGCGCCCACCGGTTTGCCCTTGTAGAACGACTCGACGTCATAGTTTTCGGTGCCGATTTGGCACTCGGCCACATCCTTGAGGGTGACGGTGGAGCCGTCGCTGTTGGTGCGGAGGACCACGGCGTTGAACTGTTCCGGGGTCTGAAGCAGGGTGCGCGCGGTGATGGTGGCGTTCAACTGCTGACCCTTCCTAGCCGGGGCGCCGCCGAACTGGCCGGCCGAGACCTGGGTGTTCTGGGCTTGCAGCGCGGCGACCACCTCGTTGGACGTCAGACGGTAGTTGTTGAGCCGGTCGGGGTTCAACCAGATGCGCATCGCGTTCTGGGACCCGAACACCTGCATTTCACCCACGCCTTCGAGCCGGCTGACGATTTCCTGGACATTGGACACCAGATAGTCGGTTAGCGAGTTGCGGTCCATGGTGCCGTCCTCGGAGACCAGCCCGACGAGGATCAGGAAGTTTTTGGTGGATTTCACCACCGAGATCCCCTGCTTCTGGACGATCTGGGGCAGCAGCGGGGTGGCCAGCTGCAGTTTGTTCTGGACCTGGACCTGGGCGATGTTCGGGTCGGTTCCGGCCTTGAACGTCAGGTTGATGGCCACCGTGCCGGCCGAGTCGCTGCTCGACGACATGTAAATCAGGTTGTCGATGCCATTGAGTTTTTGTTCGACGACCTGGGTGACGGTGTCCTGCACCGTCTGGGCGGAGGCCCCCGGATAGACGGCGTTGATGGTGATCTGGGGCGGGGCGATCGGCGGATACTGCGAAACCGGCAGCGTCTTGATCGCCAGCAAGCCTGCCAGCATGATCATGATGGCGATGACCCAGGCGAAAATCGGGCGGTTGATGAAAAAGCGTGGCATGGCGGGATGGCGTTATTTCTTGTCGGGCGCCGGCGTGTCGCTGAAGGGGGCCGCTTTGACGGGCGTGCCGGGGCGGGCTTTCTGCAGCCCTTCGAGGATCACGCGGTCACCGACTTTCAAGCCCCCGCTCACCAGCCAGCTGTCACCGACGGTGCGATCGGTCTTGATCACCCGGGGTTCCACCTTCTCGTCGGCACCGACCAGCATGACCATGGCGCTGCCGGCCGGATTGCGGGTCACCCCGCGCTGCGGCACCAAAATCCCCTGCTCCTTGACCGCTTCCTGCAACACGGTGCGCACGAACAACCCGGGCAAAAGCACCAGTTTCGGATTCGGAAACAGCGTGCGCAGCGTGACCGATCCCGTGCCGGGATCCACAAACGCCTCGGAAAACTTGAGCTTGCCTGGCAGCGGATACGGCGTGCCGTCATCGAGCAACAACTGCACCTTCGCCTCCCCGTCGCGCACGCTAAGCTGGCCGCTTTCCACCGCCTTGCGCAGCCGCAGCATCGAGGCACTGGACTGGGTGACATCGACATATACCGGGTCGAGTTGTTGAATGGTGGCCAGAGGCACGGCTTGGAGCGCGGTGGCCAAGGCCCCGTCGGTCACCGCCGAGCGCCCGATCCGGCCGGCGATCGGGGCTTTCACCTGGGTATAAGCCAGGTTGATCCGGGCGGTTTCCAGCGCGGCCTTGGCCGATTCGATTTCGGCCTCCGCCAGTTTCTGCGCGGCGGAGATGTCATCCACATCCTGCTCGCTGACCGCCTCGCTCTTGACCAGCTCTTTGTACCGCGCGGCCTTGAGCAGGATCGGTGCCAGGTTGGCGGTCGCCTTGGCCAGCGCCGCGCTGGCCCCGTCGTGGGCGGCCTGATAGCTGGCCGGATCGATCTGATAGAGCACCTCGCCCGCCTTGACGTCGGTGCCCTCGGTGAACAAGCGGTGCTGAATGATTCCTCCCACCTGCGGCCGCACCTCGGCGGTCAGGGAGGCCGAGACCCGGCCGGACAATTCGGTGGTCAGCTCGACGCGCTGGGTTTGCACGGTCATGACCGACACTTCCGGGGTCCCGCCCGGCGGCGGCCCGCCCGCACCTTTGGGTTTTCCACAGGAGACGAACAGGAGGGGCAGTAGATAATAATAGCGCATGATCAGGGAGGTTGGGTGGTTGTGGTCAGAAGGATCGGACGGATCCGACGGATCCGACGGATTGTCAGCATTTCAGTTTTCCCTTCCGCTACCACTCGCCGCCGAGGGCTTTGATGAGGGACACGGAAACCGCCAGGCGTTCGGCGCGGATGGTATTGGCGGCTTGTTCGGCGGCCAGGCGGGTGCGTTCCGCATCCACCAAATCCAGGAAACTCACCAGGCCGGCGGAGAAACGTTTGACCGACAGCTCGAAGGTCTTGTGGGCGGCGGCCAACGCGGTGTCCTGGGCCGCCTGACGGCGTTCCAGAATGGTGCCCGCTTGCAGCGCGGTCTCCACCTCGCCAATCGAGACCAGCACCGTTTGGCGGTAGTCCGCGCTGGCGGCCTCATGAGCGGCGATCGCCGCCTGCTTTTGGGCTTGGAGCAAGTTGCCGTGGGTGATCGGCAGCGTCATGTTTGCACCGAGCGACCAGACCAGCGCGGACGCCTGGAACAGGTCACCCAGGCTGGCGGCACTCAAGCCACTCGAAGCGTTGATCTTGAACGAAGGGTAAAACGCGGCGGTCGCCACCCCGATGTCCGCGTTGGCGGCCGCCACCCGGCGCTCGGCGGCACGAATATCCGGCCGTTGCCGCAGCAATTCCGAGGGCACCGACCCCGGCACCGCCGGCGGCGTGGGCAACGCCGCTTGCGCCGCAACCCGGAATCCGGTCGCGGGCGCTCCCGCCAGAACGGCCAGCGCGTTGACCAGCACGATCCGATCCCCATCGAGCTTGATCCGCTCGGCCTCGGCCGTGGCCACCTCCGTGGCGGCGCGGGCCAGGTCCAGGCCGCTGATGGTTCCCGCTTCGCGGCGTTTGGTCAGCAAATCCAAGGCCTTGCGGCGGATTTCCAAGGTCCGGTTGAGCACCACCTGGTTCGCATCCACCGCCCGCAACGCCCAATACGTTTGCGCCACCTCCCCCGCCACGCTCAGCCGCTGCGCATGCAACACTTCCCCGGCTGCATCAGCCGACGCCCTCGCCGATTCCACCTGCCGGCGCACCTTGCCCCAGGCATCCACTTCATAGCTGAAATCCACCGGCACAATGAAATTGTCGGCAATGGTCGAACTTCCCACCGCTCCCAGATAGCGGGTTTTCGCGCGGTTCGCCGTCCCGCCCAAGGTCACTTCCGGAAAATACTGTGACCGCGCCGCCCGACTCAGCTCCCTGGCTTGGCGCAGCCGCGCCGCCGTGCCCACGATCTCCTGATTGCCTGCCAACGACCGCTCAATCAACGACGCGAGCGTGCCATCCTGATAAAGCCGCCACCACGCTTGCGGCTTGGGCAGCGTCGCCGGCGTCTGCCGTTGCCACCTCACCCCGCCTTGCGAAAACGACGCCGGCAACGCCGGCAACGGTTTCTCAAAATTCGGCCCCACCGGCGCGCACCCCGCGATCGCCAACCCCAACACGCCGCGCAGCAATCCCTTGATGTATGAGCTAGTCGTCATGAACGCGCGCAGCAAAAACCGGATTTTACTTGCATGCAAGCGATTACTTGCAAAATCTCCGCGCATGCAGGTCCCGCCAGCCCCCAAGAAACCCTCCGCAGCTTTAGGCACACGCCAGCGCTTGATGGAAGCGGCGCGGTTGGAGTTTGGCGACAAGGGGATCGATGCGGCGACCACCCGGGGCATCGCGGAGCGGGCGGGCTGCAATGAGGTGACCTTGTTCCGGCATTTTGAATCCAAAATGAAGCTGCTGGCCGCAGCGGTGCAGGAAACCTCGGAAGAATTCATCGCTGCTTGCGCCTGCTGTGGCGATTTTAGCGGCCATCTGCGCGAGGATCTGTGGCATTACGCCCGGGTTTACAACGACGCGCTGGAGCGCTGCGCAGGCATGACGCGGTCAATGATCGCTGAAAGCCGGCGGCGGCCGACCTTGGCCAAGGAGCTCATCGGTGATGTCTTGAATCCCTTTCACCGCAGCGTCGCCAACTATCTGGAACAGCGGCAACAAGCCGGGCTGGTGAAGGCGGATGTGAACCCGATGGCTTTCGCCGAAATTTTCACGGCCTCACTGATGGGTGGCTGGCTGCGGCGCACCTCGGGCTTGTCCTCCCTCGACGGCGACGCCTGGCTCACCAAATCCGTGGAAATCTTCGCCCGCGCCATCGAGTGCGAGGCGCGCGCTTAGCCAGGTTGCGCGCTCTCGCCGAGAGCGCACAGAGAACCACAGATTCACGAGATAGACGCAGATTTTAAGAGAGTTACGAAGAAATTGCGCCTCCCCGGTTGGGTGAACGGTGTGTCATCTGCAAATGATTGATGATCCATTATTCATCTGCGTAAATCCTGTTTATCTGTGGCTTATAGGATGATTCACTCCTGGCCGAGCCGACAATACTTGGGCTGCGCTTGGTCCGTCCTTGGCCTGCGGCCTCATCGAGGCCGCGCCACCTTTGGCGGTCACCACCCCGATGATTGACTCATCGGTGAAACCACATCAGATTCCGGCCATGAGCCACACCCCACAAGTCGGAATCCTCATGGGCAGCGCCTCGGACTGGCCGATCATGGAACATGCGGCCCGCACCCTGCGGGATTTCGGAATCCCCTGGGAGGCGGAAATCGCCAGCGCCCACCGCGCGATCGACAAACTCACCGGCTACGCCACCAGCGCCCGCGGCCGCGGCTTGAAATGCCTCATCGCCGGGGCCGGGGCCGCCGCGCACCTGGCCGGAGTGACCGCCGCACTCACCGACCTGCCGGTGCTGGGGGTGCCGATCAATGCCACCTCACTCAACGGCTTGGATGCTTTGCTGGCGATGGTCCAAATGCCAGGCGGCATCCCGGTGGCGACTTTCGCCATCGGCAAGGCCGGTGCCATCAACGCGGCGCTGTTCGCGGTGGCGATGCTCGCCAACGACGACCCGGAGATGGCCGCCAAACTCGCCGCATTTCGCGCCCAGCAAAGCGCCAAGGTCAGCGCCGCTGTGCTCCCGCCGCTCGATCCGATTGACTAGCCTCCCGAGGACCTCATGGTTCATTCGTTGAATTCAGGAGGGGGGACATTCTTGTCCCCCTCTCTTCTCTTCTGCACACAAAG
>JBAXBG010000015.1:0-29906 GCA_037142115.1 Verrucomicrobiota bacterium
ATCGGCCATACTGGAAAAGCAGCGTCTCCAGTTGCGGGTCGCGCTCCTTGGATTTTTTGAAGTTGGCCAGCCGGACATCGGTCGGCAGGGCGGCCGCCGGGCTGGTGCCGAGATCGAGGCTCACCCGCTTGAACAGTCCCTGGTAGTCGCGGAGATGTTCGGCCAGCAGGTCGTCCCAGCTGCGTTTGGCCGCCGAATCTAGCAGGGCTGTGACCTTGCCGTGGGGTGCCGCGCCCTTCCAGCCGCGGCTGCGGTCCTGGACAAAATCGGTGCCGGCAGACAAAATCAGGGTGATCGTGTTCGCGTTGGTGAAGGTGACTTTTCCGCCCTCGGCTTTCACCGTGCCGCCGTCATGGAGAACCCGCACCTGCGCCTCATAGGTGAGCGCCAGCGCGTAGTTTTCTCCCGGCTTTTTTTTGGATGAACCGCCCTTGAACGTGTAGCCGGCCAACGAGCCGGCTGAGGTGAGCGTGTCGTTGGCGGCGGCGATCGTTGCCTGATGCGCGTCGGTTAGCGCGACCGACCCGCTGAGCGCGCCGGGTTGGTCGGCGGTGAAGCGAAAGACCATGACCTTGGCCGGATAACTGGCGAACGCTTCGCGGCGGTAGTTCACTCCGTCTTTGGCAAAAGTGACGGTGTGCACGGCGCGCTCGAGATCCAGCTCCCGCCGGTAACCGGGCGGCGGGGTCGCGGCTGGAGGCGTGGCGGGTTCCGCCCCGCCGAATTGCACCAGGACATCGCCAAACGCCTGATAGGCACCGGTGTCCTCCTCGTCGCCAATCCACAGGCTTTCCTCGTTGAATTGGATTTGTTCGCGTTGGACGCCGCCAAAAAGCATGGCACCCATGTGCCCGTTGCCGATAGGCAAGGCTTCCTGTTCCCAACGCGCGGCGGGCTGGGCGTAATGGAGAGTGAGGGGGGCCGCCCCGCAACCCGGCCCGGCCGCCAAAAGCGGGCCCGGCAGCGCGGAGGCGAGAGTGAATGCGAGAAGTGTCCGGTTCATGGTGCTGATGGTTCCTGGCTGTTACGGACTGACTGCCAGAATCATTGCGTTAAGGATGAAATTCGTTGAATTACCGGTTGGAAATGGGGTCAGTGTGCAAATCTTGACAAAATCACCCATCCTGCGGATGCAATTCCCAGGCATCTGCCAGGAACCGCCGCATCGCGGGCGGCAGTTTGGCTGATCTGTCAGTCTGGTTCATGCGTCGCAACTGCTGGCTGACATTGGCCGCGCTGCGCATTGCCAGTTGCACGGCGATCCACTCCTGCGACACGGTCGTGCGCTTCCAGAGGAGTTCAGCCAGGGCCAACTTCCGCGGATCAGATCCCTTCAACCGTGTCACTTGTTGCGCGTCGAGGCCAGCCGCCTCGAGTCCGTCGCGCAGCCAGAGTTCCGCCTGCTGCTGACCGTGGTCCAGAACCTGTGGCGTCCGGCGGTAGGCGCGCGAACGCCTCTCCCGATCCTTCATGACCTGCCCGGCGAGTCCGCGCAGCCTCTCGGCGAACGCCTGACCTCCCCAATACCAACCCCGCCGCAGATGGCTGCACCGGGCGTCCACCGCTTCGGGCAGGGCGGGCACCCCGCATTCTTTGATCTCCTCCGACACCGCGCGCCGGTCGAGGTGCTCCACCATCCGCCGCCGACCGGCCACCGTGTCGGGCAGGTCGAAGCGCTCCAATCCCGCCGCAGCCGCAAGCCACTGCGGCCGTCGCCCCGGCGGGCGCGCCCAACCTCCCGCCACGCTGCTCCACGGATAGTCCAGCACGCTTTGCCCCGCCATGGGTCTCACGATCCGCGCCCGCACCGGATTGAGATGAATGTAATCCGCCAGCGTCCGGTAATGATAGGTGTCGGCTCCATCCACCAGCACCGCCTTGTAACGGTCGCCGAACAGGCGCCCCCACGCCTGGTGCCGGACGTTATGGCGACGCGTCAGGGTGTTCTGCAGCCAACCCATGCCGGCGACCAGATTGGGCTCCGGCGTCTCGATGAACAGGTGGTAGTGGTTGCCCATGAGAACCCAGCAATGGACCCGCCACCCGGTCATCCCGCAGGCCTCGGCGAGTGTGGCGAGAAAAAACCGCCGGTCGTCGTCGTCATGGAAAATCGCCTGACGCCTGTTGCCACGCGCCATCACGTGGTAAAAGGCCCCAGCAAACTCCAACCGCAGGCTGCGTGGCATGTCATGAAGTCTGCTACTTCAGGGTGGCATTTGTCAAGATTTGCACACTGACCCCGGTTCCACTGACCCCGGTTCCAGACGACTGGTCCCGCACTTGATTCAGGCAGATTCGTGACGATTGCGCGGTGGGAGGAGTCCGAACGAGCGGGTAAAAAATACATCGTGCTATTTATTTCATGACCGGGCGCGTGCGGAAGGATGTGTTCATGAAGTAATAAATATCTTGTTCAATATATATACATCGACTATATTCACCGTCCGTTTCCCGGATGGACTGATGACCGACACCTCGTTCTATCAGAACAGCATGTCGAAAGTCAGGATAGCCGGAAGCCCCCCCTCCCGCCAAGCCGTTGCCACAGCGGCAGCAGCTTGGCGGGCAGATCATTGAACACCCCCCGAAACATGAAAACCACAATACTGAATCAGAGTCGCACGACGCAATCCTCAACCGCCCGTGGAACACCGGGTCGCAATTGGATCACCAAACGGAAAAGTCATGCAATCAGAAATACTCCGCATCACCTCCCCGATGGAATTACCAAGACATGCACAACCGGGCTTGTGGCACTCGGGCTGCTGCTGGCTCCCTGTGCGTTTGCCCAGGTAGCCGGCACCACCCAGCTGACAGGATCCGTGGGCTCGTATTTAAACTATAGCTATAACGATACCGGCGGCAACAGTCACTCGGAGTATGTCAGCCCATACCCCGCCACCATCACCTATAACACGCAGTCCTACCCGGTTTTCCTGACATGCCTGGACATCAACAGCTCGGCCTATTTGGGACATATCTATCAGGGATTTTGGAACACGGATTTCGCGTCGTTCAGCGTGGCAGAGAAGGAAGCCTCGTGGTTGGTCGACCAACTGGATGGGTTGACCAATGTCACAGCGGATCTTGCCACCGTCGGCCCGATCTCGCTGGCGGTCTGGTCGGTCATGCTGCCGACATCCAATACGCCCGCTCCGCCGGTGGCCCTGAACGCAGCTGCCCAAGACTGGCTGGATCAGGCGGCAGCGGCAGTGGCCGGCGGGTATGTCGCAGACAACATGCTCTTCACGTCCACCGACACCACGACGCAGCGCTTCATGTGCAACCCACCCGCCCCGATTCCTGAGCCAGCAGGCATTCTGCTGGGCATGGGAGCGCTTGGGCTGTGCGTCGCCCGGCGAACTCGCAACGCCTGACCCGCACGCAACAGTCAGCGGATGCCCGCACGACGGTGCGGGCATCCGAGCTTGCGCGTCCGTGCTGTTACCAGCACGCCTACGGCGGCTACGTGGGCGCATTCGTGAGAATGCGCTGGGGCGCAGATGGATCTCCCTTGCTCTCGCCGCCACGCCCCCCGAGATGCAGGGTGGACGTGGCGTGCGACGCGTGTAGCTTGGCGCGTGCTCCCGTGGTTTGCAGATGACCGGTTTCCGTTATATCTCGCGCCGATGGCGGAAGTGACGGATGTGATATTCCGCCAACTGTGCAAGGAACGGGGGGCGGACGTGATGGTCACCGAGTTTGTGTCGGCGGAGGGAATCCTGCAGTGCGACGACCGGACGCGCAAATACACCGAGTTCAGTGACGGGCAGCGGCCGGTAGGCGTGCAGTTGTTCGGTGCGGATGGGGTGCGGATGGGCGAGGCGGCCAGGAAAATCATCGCGTGGCAGCGCCCGGATTTCATCGACCTGAACTTCGGCTGCCCGGTGAACAAGGTGGTGGCCAAAAACGGCGGGTCATCACTGCTCAAGGGAAATGGGGTCAGTCTGAGATCAGTTCCAAAACCGTAATCGACCACGCCGGGAAGGTGTACTCGAAGGTGGGCGCGACATTTTTCAGCGGCGCGCTGACCGGCATGATCTTTGTCGGTTCCGTGATCGAATTGGTATCCGTGGGGCCGTCGGCATGAAGAGTGACGGCCTGTCCTTCCGTCCGCACGTTCCCAAGCCCGTTGAGCACAAGTTTGACCGGCCGGGCATCGCCCCCCGTGTTCACGACCTTCACAAACACTTTGCCGGTCCGGGTATCGCGTGTCACCGAGTATGGCAGGAACACGCCCGCATCGGCTTTAAGCTCGGACTTCGGCGTCACGTCGCCGATGTGACTGGCGAACATCACCTGGGCATAGTAGGCGGGGGAGCCGTAGCTTTGCTGGGCGTTGTAGCCGATCAGGTCGGTCTTCCACTGCATGCCGCCAGGATTGATGTTCACGAACAGCGGCGCGTAGCAGTGCATGGCGATCAGGTCGGAATTACGCTCCATGCTGGTCATGAAGGCGGCGTCGCCGAGCGCGGCGTTGAAGTTCGGCGTCGGCTCACCCTCGCGGGTGGCCCACTCACCAACAAAGACCTTCGGCCCCTTGCGGTCCATCTTGTCGTAGTGCGCAAGATCCTTGTAAAATTCCACGGCTTTGCGGTAGTAATGGTCGTCATACAGGTCCGGCGTGCGGGTCTTGGCGGCGCGGTCGGTGGCAATAAGCTGGAGTTGCGGATACTTCGCCTTGAAGGCGTCGTAGAACTGGGTGAACCGGGCGTCGTAGCTGCCGGACTTGTCGAAGTAATCCTCGTTGCCGATCTCGACATAGCTAAGCTTGAACGGCTCGGGATGTCCGTGCTTGGCGCGCTGGGCACCCCAGTAGGTGCCCTTGGCATCGCCGGTTAGATACTCAATTTCCTCCAGCGCCTCCTGCACATAGAAATCGAGCAGCGGACCGGGTTCCACGGGCTGCTGGCGAAGGGAATAGCCGGCAAACACCGCCAGCACCGGTTGCGCACCAAGATCCTCGCACCAATTCATAAATTCCAGCAGTCCCATGCCGTCCGTGGAACGATACTTCCAGCAACTCGGATGCCCGGGGCGGAACGGCAGCGGACCGATTGTCGCTTTCCAGTCGAATCGTTCCCACAACGTGTTTCCTTCCACATAGTTTCCACCGGGGAAGCGGAGGAACTTCGGCTTCATGGCAGCCATTTTTTCCATGATGTCCACGCGAAAACCGTTGGGACGGTTGTTATAGGTGGGCGGGAACAGGGAGACGAGGCTGAGCCAGAACCGGCCCGTATCCTGGGCGGAGATGACAAACCGGTTGTCCGCCGAGGGTCTCACATCCGCCCCGGTAGTCAGCGTGAGCTCAAACTTCTGCCACTGCCGGTTGACGGCGGGCGTCTCAGCCTGGGCGTACACCTTGGTGCCGTCGGCGTTCTCCAAGCTCACGCGCAACAGGCCGACGAAGGGATTCCCCTCCGGCTTGCCGGTCTTGCCGTTCATGTCGCCCTTGACGTAGAAAGAAACGCGATAGCTGGTGTTGGGCTTGAGCGGGATGCCCCAGTAACCGTCATTCGCCACGCCGCAGCGCTGCGCCATACCGGCCGCCTTGATTTCCACCTCCAGGCTGTTCGGCAAGGCGTGCGTGAGCGGATGGGTGGCGACCACGCTGATTTGCCCCTCGGCGCCGGGCTGTTTGACCACGGACCAGTGGACCGGATCGTTCTTTTCATCGTCCTTGAACGCACGGTTGCGGATCAACTCCGCGTAAAGCCCGCCGTCGTAGGAGTAGTTGATCTCCTCCGTCATCAGACCGTGCAGGATTGGACTCACCGGTGTCGAGGGCGCCTTGAAATCCATTTCCAGCACTGACCGGGTGGAGGCCGCCGCTTCGGGAGCGGCGGCGCACAGTCCGGCCGGCATGGCCAGCAACAAAGCTGTAAGAGCGAGGGATGTGACAGACTTCATTATGATTGCTTCCGGGATAGGGCCCCCACGGATCTGGACGAGCGCAATGAACGCATCCGGTTCCTCGGGGCTGTGGTTTCGTTGCATGCTGGAGTGAACAATGCGAGCTGAAAAATGATGCGTGAGCAAACGGGGTCGAGCACACTGACCCCGGTTCCCCTCAAGGAGGGGCGGAATCAGTCCGCCCACGCGGATGGTTAGCCGATTTGAAGCCCAAATGGCATTTCAATCGTCATTTCATCCTCACGGCGGACGGATTCCGCCGCTCCTTGATTTTATTGTCCTGCATCCCGTTCTCACTTGTGAAAAACATCCACGGCGGTGGCTCACTTCGCGCCGGTCGCCTGCGGTTCGCAGATGACGATATCCTTTCTGCGCGACTCCGGCACGACGGTGGTGATGGTGACCTTGCCGGCGGTGACGTTGCCCTGGACGATGGTGTTGCGGGGGGCCTGGAACTTGAACTTGCAGCTCCAGTCGCGCGGCCATGCGGGGCAGAGGTAGATTTTATCGCCTTTCCAGTTCCAGAGCATGTATTGCAGGGTGGATTCCACGATTCCGCCCGATTCCATGTTAGGGATGTAGTCCGGCGACGTGCTATACTGGAACGGCGGGAAACGGAAATACACCTTCGATTTGCCATCCAGTCCCTCGTTGACACGGGTGATTACGCCGCGCTTCGCCCGGTCGGCGAGGCCGAGAATCGCGGCACAGTAGTCGCCATCGTGCCAACCCGCGCTGCCGTTATCATCGAGATTGAACGCGTTTACGGCCAGGTCGTAGTCTTTCACGGGTGTGCCAGCCGCAGGGAACATGTAGGCACGGTATGGCCAAATCGCATACAGTGTCCCCCGATCGGCACCCTGGGTTTTCTTGGATTCGTTGTCATAGGGGTCCGCATAGGGAATGATCCCCGGCTTGCCGTTGCGCCGGATCCCCGTCGGCATGGGCGGCGCCTCCTTGAGAACGCGCTGCCACAATGCGACGGCCTCCGGAGTGACGCCACGCTGGCCGGCCAGGGCGATCAGCCGCGGGAGTTGGGTGTGGAGCAGCGCCACGCCGGCAATCGGGTTGATGGGCACATACCCGTCATTCGGGAACCGCACGTAAACCTCGGACTGAAGGCACGGCCAGAGCACCAGCTTGCCGTCGTCGTCGCGGGGATAAAACTGGTCGAAGAATCGGAACAACCCATGAGCATACGGAACGAGCGAGTTCTCCAGGAAATACTCGTCGCGGGTCAGTTCGTAATAATCGATCATGTAGGGCAGGAATTCGTCAGCCACGTCCGTGGTATACCGATAGGCGGCGCCATTTTTTAGCCCCACGGCCTCCGGGACGATCCGTGTCCGCCAGGCGTCGGGGCGCTTGATATAGTCGTTCTTATTGGCACTTGACCAGGCTGAGATGCCGGAGGTGATGAAGCTGTTGTCGAGACCGGCGTAATCCTTCGCGTTTTGCTTCCAGCTTCCGGCAGCGATTGCGGGCCACTGATACCACGCGCGTGCCTGGTCGAAATCCCCGGTTAAGAGCATCGGCCAATAGGTGTGCCGGGTGTTTTGCGACCGGTCCGACGCCCCCCAAAAGCGGAAATCCGCCGTCATCCTCAATGAAGGGTTTTTGGGATACACCCCGACACCGGCCGGATGGTATGCCCCGGGCAGTTCCACGTCCTGGAAATCCACGTTAAAGATCCCGCCGTTGAAGGGAATCCGCCAGGTCTCCTGCAGCGCGCCGCTCTGGCAGGCGAAAAGATACCGTTGGTGAAGGTAAAGGCTGGTGACCCGCCAGCTATCCTCGCCGCCCGTGACGATGAGCTGGCTGCGGTCCCAAAAGTTGCGCCACCAGCCGAGATGTTCTTTCCAAGCGGCGTCGATATCGACCGCCCGGTTTTTCTGCACCTGCGCCTTGATGAGGGGAAGCCATTTCTCCGGCGTGGCCTCCCCTTGCTTGGAGTATCTCAGGACATTGATATCCGCGCGGCTGTGGGTCACATTGCCCGAGCGCAAGGTGGTGGAATCGACGGAGGAAAGGGTATCGCCTTCTAACAGCGCGCCGAACGTCGCCGTCGTATACCTGGGAATGTAGACCGCGCCCGGGAGGTTTTGCTTGATGACATCGCCTTCGGACTGCCCGCGATAGGAGGTCGTCGTGCGGGGATCGTGGTAACACCAGACCACCTGGTTCTTCTGCTCGGGGAAAACGATATCGGCCAGGTTTTCGCCTTTCACCTCGTGTGTTCTCCAGGAGTCGGTCTTGACGGTCATCACCACCTTGCGCTTTGCGGAGAGTTCGGCGTGAATCACCGAGCGGTTTTTGTCCACCCACACTTTAAGATCGCCGTCTGCCCCGCGGATGTGGATGGCGGCTTCGCTCAACACCAGCGTCTGCTTGAACTTGCCCGCGGCGGCGGCCTCCTTGAAAATCGACGGCTCAAGGCCGATTTTCACCTGGCCGATTTTCCTCAAGCTGAAACAGCTGTCCGGGCCAAGGCCGTCGCCGGTCTGTGAATACGCGTCAATTTTGCCGATCAGAAGTTCGACATCGCCGTTCGGGCATGTCCAGACATTGAGCGAGATGTCGCCGTTGCCCAGCGGCATCGAATCGCGGCCATTGACGCCGAGCGTGTCGAACGTGAAGTCATACTTGTCGATATCATTGGCTAGATCGACCGGCTTGGTCGGATCGTTGACCGCCACCACGACTTGGCCGGTGGTCTCGGTTCCGCTGGAGTCGGTCGCAACCGCACGGATCGTATGCCGGCCGCGCGTTGCCGTGGTCCACGAGCAATGGAACGGCTCTTCACCGATATCGGCGATGAGCGACGGCCCGTCATAGTATTTCACACCCGTCCTTTTGCCTTTCTGCGACGCGTCGGGATCCAGTTGGATTGGGATCAGCGCGCCGATGTCGTATTTGGCCTTCGCCGCCGGACTGGCGAAGTGCAGTTCCCCCGCATGGGCGCGCAAGCCCACTGACAGGCACGCGCCCAGAACGCACAAGGCTCTCCCGAATATATTAGTTAGTTGCATGGATTTCGTGTGGATTAATTGTGAGGTGTTAGAGGCGGGTCTGGCAGCACCCGCGGCTTGCCTGTGAAGAGCGGTGTGCCCTCGGGCTTGGGGCTGCTGTGGACGATGGTGTTGCCAATCCACTCGAAGGACAAATCCACGACCGGCTTCATCTTTTCCTTCCACGGACCGGTGGGCGCATGGTTGAAGCGGATGAGCGGGTAGGTGAGGGTCAGTTCATCGCCCGGTTTGCTGCCGTCGAACCGGACATAAGCGCCCGACCAGACCACGGGCGTTTCGCGAGTGCCGACAAACGCGTGAACCTGCCCGCGCGGCGCCCAGTGCGGCGGGCGGAGAAAGAACGTGTCGGCGACGGCGGTCTGCACGGTCAGCCGCCCGCTGTCGGGCAGAAACGACACCACCCGCCCCCAGGGCGACGCGCGATTGAAGGAGAGGTTCACATAAACTCCGGCCGGTCCCAGCTTCGAGGCCTCCAGCCGATCAATGATGTTATTCCAAGTGGTGTGGATGGCACGCATCCCCTCGGGCGCGCAACAGCCGGCCAGGCCGACATAGCGGCCCTTGAGCCGGTCGTTCTCGTAGTCGTCAAGACCGGTATAACTCTGGATGCCACCCTCAAATTTGTGCAGTTCGGCGAGTCCGGCCTTGATCTGGTCATCGCCCTTGCTGGCATTGACCCTGCGATACTCGGCCTCGAATTCGGGGGTCATGATGAACTGCAACAGACTGATCCGGTTGCGCAGGTAGCGCTCGACAAAGTCGAAATACTCGGGGTGTCCGCCACGCGCGATCAGGGCCGCGTTGGACATCATGTCCGAGGTGTTGCAGGTCTCGTCGAAGGTTTGAAACGGCGTGTTGGACGGGAACCAGCCCGTGCCCGTGCCCAACGACAACATCCAGTCCCAGCTGCGCTTGACGAAGTCCGTGTAGCGCGCCTCGCCGGTCAGGACACCCAGTTCGGCAATGCCCCAGAGCGCGTGCATAATCGAGTGGCTGTGGCCGCCGTTAAAATTGCCGTCGGTGCCGGGGTGCACGCCGCCGGGTTGGCTTCCGGCCATGATGCCTTCGGCGTAGGCCTTGGCAAACGCGAGCGCCTCGGCATCGCCGGTGGCCCGATAGTAGTTGACCAGGGCGATGATCACCGGTGCCGCATGCTTGGTGGTCCAGTTGGGCACCACGGTGCCATCCTGCTTCACCGGGCCCTCGCCGCCGGGGAAATAACAGCGGTCAGGTGCCGGATAGACGGCGAGTTGCCTGAGCCGAAGCATGATCCGGCGTGCCATGGCCTTGGACTCAGGGTTGCGCGTGCGCCGGAAATCCTCGGCCTGCGCAAACAGAATCTTGGTCGCGCCCCAGACGTGATAGATGAGGTCTTCCTTCTTGTAGACCTTGTTGATATCATTCTCGTTGAAGCAGCCGGGTGGTGCCAGCACCGTTCCGTCTGCCTGGACATAGTCCAGCACCCGCTTGCGAAAGGCGGCCTCCACGTCCAGGCCGGCCCGCGACCCGCTGATCTCGCGCATGAAATACCATTCCCAGTTCATGCGCGCGTCGGTGTCGCAGGGCACGACCACATCGTGGCCGGCCGGAACCGGCGGGCAGCGCAATGGATGGCACTGAAACACCGGCTCGTAGTTCAGCCCGGGCCGCGGGCTGCGGATCAGATAGTTCATCGCCCAGGCGGCCATGCGCTTCAGGTCGATGTCAACCGTGGGTGGCTCATTCGGGAGCAGCGCAACTTTAGAGGAGGCTTCCACCGCCACGCTGACGTCGCTGATTTTGCCTGTGAGTCCGTGAATCGCGCCTATTTCGCCGTCCCCTGTCACCTTGTCTTTGGGAGCGGCCTGGTCGATTGCCGTGACGGTCTCCGCGCCCAACAGGAGCGGCGCTGGCACGGATGTGAGCAGCAGAGCGGAGATTACTGAGACGGTGTGTTTCATGGTTTTTGCTAAGAATTAACTTCCGAGGTGCGGGCTGTTGAACCCAAATGGGGAAATTGGAAACGGAATTACGGCTTTCATCACCACTGATTGCGCTGATTTCGCACTGATATCACTGAAAATCACTTGTTACCAGGTGGGAATCCTGGCGCGTGGGTCCCCGCACCGCCCGCGTTCTGACGAACGCGCCCACGGTTGGTTAGAACCCGTGGTGCCAATACGGATCGTCCTTGCGGCCGACGTCGTGGAGGTAGGGGCGCTCGGCGAGCTTGCGCAGTTGGGTGACTTCCGGATCCTCGAAGATGATGCGGAACGGTCCGGTGCAGATCCCGCCGCCGACGTCGAAGTCGTGGACCTGGATTTTGAGGACGTTGGTTCCGGGTTTGAACAACTCGCGCGGAATCGGATAGCTGCGGCGCGCCTTGTAATAGTCCTTCGGATTGGTGTCCTTGCCGGTGTGGCCGATTTTCACGCCGTTGAAGTAGGCGGTGTCCTCGTCGTCGACCGCGCCCATGATCAGCGTCGGTTGGGCATTCTCGGGCAGGGGCTCTTTCAAGGTGACGAGTTTTACATACCAGAAATAGCCGGTGAAGTTGGCCCAGTCGGCCTGTTGCGGTTGGATGTAGGCCGGCACGGCGATGCGGTGCCAGGGCAGCGTGCCCCAGGTGCGGTTAATGTCCGGGCAGGGCGCGTTGGGGTCCTGGACGGCAATGCCCGAGCACTCCGAGAGCGACTCCAGGTCGATAGGTGCCAACATGGTGGTGTTTTTGGCCGCCGCTTTGAATACCCTCAACTCCATCGGAGCGATGACATCCCCGGTGCTGCCGCGCATGCCAAGGGACGCGTTGGTGTCATACTCGACGCGCAGCAGCAGGTCGTTGGAGCCTTTCTTGAACGCGCTGCCGGCCAGCGAGTATTCGCGCACCACGGTGGCGACCCCGTTGACGTCGGTTTCGGTGTCGGTGCGCGCGACCTGCGCGCCATTGACATAAAGGATGTCCGATCCGCTGATGCAGCCGATGCCGAGGCGCAGCGCGAGGTCGCGCGGCAGGTCCTTCTCGATCGTTAGATCGCGGCGGAACCAGAACCCGCCCTTGACGCCCTTCCACGCGGGATACGCGCGTTGCGGGGATCCGGGCAGGAGGAGATCGCGCCACGCCGGGTCGTTGGCGGCCGGGGCGGCAGTCGCGCCGGCCAGGATCGGGCACGCCTTCCAGCTGCCGGCCAGGTCGAGCGTGTAATCGAGTTCCTCGCTGGCCTTCGGCCGGGCGAGCAATTTCGGGGCGTCGAGTTTTGCGCCGAGGTTGGTGAGGAGGGTGCGGATCATGCGTTCGGTGGTGCGTTGCGAATCCTTGAGCCAGTGGTCGCGCTTGATGTCGCCGAACATGGACGGCTCGATCTGGCAGAAAACATATTGGCCCTTGCCCCACGGCACGCTGGTTAGAATGCCGGTGTCGAGCTGCACGCTGGCGCCCGCAACGGGTTCCATGCTGGTGATTTCCAGATTGCCCTTCCAATAGAAGTCGCTGTTGCCCAGCCCCGCCAGCAACGGGGCGGTGGGCTTGCCGATAAGCGTGTGGTTGACGGTGTGCTTGCCGGTTTTGACCGCAAAGGGCGTCCAGTCCGCAGCGAACTCCGCTTCCGATCGCGGCAGGCTGAAGACGGTGCCACCGGCCTGCGCGAAGGCGGCGATCGCGGTCTTCCAGCTTTTAAGCTGCTCGGCCGACGCCTCGCCCACCACCAACAGATCGCGTCCCGGCTGGGCTGCGGACGACGCGGCGGCGCGGGTCGGGATGGCCAATTGCTTGAGCAGGGCCGCTCCATGGTCGCCGCCCAGATAGACGGTCTGCCGCCAGTTCGGTTTCGGGGTGCTGGCTGCGGTGCACACCAGGTTCTGCAGGAAGCGCGTCGCCGCCGGGCACGGCTCGCTGCGTCCGCTCACGTCCATCTGGTTGAAGACGATCGTCCCGTTGTCGCTCTCGAGTTCCCAGACCGCGGCATAGTTGTTAGAGTAGCCGCAGTCGAGCAATGTCCGGAAGCTGCCGGTGTCGGGCTTGATGGCGACCACGGTGGCGACGTTGTGGGTGTTGCCCCACTTCATCGGCCGGGTGTGCGGGGCGCCGTCGTTCCAGGCGTAGAGCCAGGTGCCGCCGTCGCCGAACTCGCCCGCGCCGGGTTTGCCCTTGGCCCGGGCGACCTCGTAGCCGTTGGTTAGAGTGGCGGAGCCGCGCCAATAGTTCAGCAGGCGGTCGGGAAGCCCGTCGAGGAGCGTCGCCGCGCCGCCGCGGCCATAGGCTTCGCGTGGCGAGAGATACTCGGTGCGCAGCTTGAAGCGCTCGCGCAAGGCCGCCTCGTCCTGCTCGAGGATCAGGACGTGCTTGCCCTGGCGCATCAGCTTGGCGAGATCCAATCCCTCGGGCAGCAGGTTGAGCTCGTAGTTGAACGCGCGGCGCCCGAAAACCAGGGTGTCGAACGCGCTGAAGTTCTCGTCGAAGCCGAGGAGCTGGTATGGGATGCCGGCGGAATCCAACGACTTGGCCGAGTCGCCCTCGGGGTCGATCAACGCCACTTTGCCGTGGTTAGCAAACGCACGCGGGGCGATCACGTCGATGGGGCACGAGTCGGAGCGCAACGGCTTGCCGTCCTTGACGAACGCCACCGAGAGCTTGCCGGCGCGGTCGCCGCCGGCGGGGATGACCGCCTGGATCGGGACAAACACCTCGCCGCCGGCGGGAATCGTCGCGGTTTTCGCGCCTTCGGCCACGATCGTGGTGCCAAGTTCCAGCTGCCACTGGC
The DNA here is from genome assembly GCA_037142115.1 of Verrucomicrobiota bacterium. GTDB lineage: Bacteria > Verrucomicrobiota > Verrucomicrobiia > Verrucomicrobiales > Akkermansiaceae > Luteolibacter. The sequence goes on from JBAXBG010000015.1 coordinate 13,682, forward strand.
AGGTCAGCGCGGATGGCTTGTTAGAGTTGTTGAGCAGCAGCGCGCCGCGCTCAAGCGTCTCGCCGGGGGTGAGGATGTGGGTCTTGAGCGTGGGCTGAGCCTTGGTGCCAACCAGGAAGCCGGTGACGGGTGCCTGGTATTCCTGATAGCACAGGTCCATTTTGGGGCCGCCGCCCGCGAAAAAGAACCCGAGCATGGCGAGATGGTTGGCGCGCCAGTTGAGCACCTCGTCGCGGATGCGCTCCTTCCAGATGACATTGTGCATGACCTCGTCCTTGTTCAGATAGATCCAGGGGTTCAGGGTCATGCGGATTTTCGCCAGCGCCACGTCGCGCTCGAGCGGGTTTTTCACCGTGTCGGTGACCTTCTGGCGGGCCAGCGCCACGGCCTTTTCCAGAGCCAGCAGATAGGTTTCATCGAGCGGGGTGCGGGCGTAGGCGTCATCGCCGCGGGTGATGGCCGACCACTCGGCGAAGCAGGGCACGCCGCCCCAGCCCTCGCCTTGCGAGCAGGCGTCGGTCCAGTTAGGGAACATCGGGGCCGCCTGCTCTTCGATCAGGAATGGCTTGGTGCCGTGGGCGCGCCAATACTGGGTTTTCTCGATCATCTCCTGGATCGGCAGAAACCCGGCATACTCGGTGATGTGCATGGTGTCGTTGATGCTGCCGGAGTCCTGGGCGCTCACCAGCCGGGTCGGATCGCTCTGGTGGAGGCGCTCGATGATGCGGCGGCCGACCTTGAACGCGCGGGTGACGACGTCGTTGCTGGGCAGCGGCTCGTTGATCCAGGTGCCGTTCTGGAAGGCGGGATTGTACATGCCGCCATTGCTGGCGGTTTGGCCCGCCAGCACGCCGCGTTGGAAAAACACTCCGGGGTGGTTGCGCCGAACCTTGTTCGCAACGTCCAAAAGATGGACGATCCCGGCCCAGAATTTTGGATCGGCATCCTTGCCATTCTTGGCCATGTCAGCGGGGGCGCTCTGAACGGCCTCCATGTGAACGCGTTCGCCGGTGGCCGTTTGGCCCGCCTCGTCGAGCCGCCGGGCATTCTCCTTGCCCTCGCCATCGTAGAACGCGTTGTAACCGAATTTCTCGCACCAGCGGCCGACCTCGGGAACGTCGGCGATGCCTCCGCCAGTGATGAACAATGACACCGGACGGCCATTGATTTTGAGGTCAGGCCCGTTGCCGGTGACTTCCCGGAAACCGAAGCGCTCGGGCCAGAGGGTGGCCACGGTCTTGCCGGCGGCATCTAACAGCGTGGCGTTCAGGTCGTAGAGGTAGGGCGCGTTGAGATCCCACAGAATGGGATTGTCCCACGCCGCGGAGAGCTCCACGGTGTCATTGGCCGCCTTGGCGGTGAAGCGGGTTTCCGGCAGTGCCTGGGCGATGCGGCCCGCCGCGCTGGCCGCCGCCTGGATCCGGTAGCTCGTGCCAGGCACCAGCTTGCGAAGCTCGAACACGGCAGTCAGGCGTTTGTTAGATACGGATGTCCGGATGGCCACGCCGTCGAGGCGCGGGCCTTGGGCCACGGGGAAGAGCCTGACATCGCCGGTTAGCCCGCGTAATTCGCATAAGCGCGGGACCTGGAATTTGTCGCCGATGGATTCGCGGCAGAGCTTGTAGTAGCCCGAGGCCGGCTCGGCCTGGACGTGGATCGCCAAGTCGAGGGATTTGCCCGGGGTGACGAAGGCGGACAGGTCGAGATCGCCGCCGGGCCATTCGAGCGAGCCGGCGCGTTTGCCGTTGACGAAGACAGTGGCGATGGTTTCCGGGGCTTCAATTTCCAGCAGGATTTGCTGGTGTTGCCAACTGGCGGGCACCGCGACGCGCTGGTGATACCAGCCGGCGTGGTAGGTCCGGCCAATGTTAAACCAGGTAGCAAGATCAAGCCATGGGCCGCGCAGCAGGGTGGCCTGCGACCAGTCGGCGGGCGGAGCGCTCGGCACAGCTAAATCCTCCTTCGTCGGGCCGTTGACCCGCGCGGTACTGAGAAACTCGTACTTGCCGATGGGCAGGAAGTCCCAGGCGCGGCGGTAAAGCTCTAATGGTTGCTGGCCGCCTTGGGCAAACGCGGGAGTGAGGAACTGGAGGTTGATTTTGCGCCGGGTGGTGTCGACCGGGCCGTTGGCCTCATGGTAGCGCGTCTCCAGCCAGAAGTTGCCCGAGCGCGGCGGCGTTGGCAGTTCCACGCTGAGTTTTTTGGTCCCGATCTTTTTCCAATCGACCACCGCCTGGGCGGTGACGAGCGTCTCGCAGCGGCCATCGAGCAGGACGACGCTCAGCTCGCCGGAATCGGCGCGCGCGCCCTTGGGGTCGAGTTCGAGCTCGACCTGGAGTTTTTGCCCGGCGTTGAGCAGCACCTGGCCGTACGGTTGCTCGGGCAGGATGCTGCGCACCGGGTTGGGTCGGAAACTATCAGGATTGGAATCAAAGACCACCTCATCGACGCGAGGGAGGTTGTCGGTCCCGACACCCGCGATGGAGAGATATTTATCCGGCGTTTGGAATACGGCGTGTCCGTCGATGAAGATCGTGAACGGTCGGGGGTCCTTGCCGGCAGGACTGACGATGTCAAACCGAGTCCACCCCCCGTGATTAGGGGCGTCGTTGAGCGCAAAATAGTGCGAGGTCGGCGCCTCCCCTTCGGTTGCGAGCCTCCAGCCCGCGTTGAAACGCCTCAACTCCAAGCCGATGTTTTGCTTCTTGCCATCCACTTCTCTAATGAGCCCCATGACGATGCGGTGCAGGTTTCTTTCGACGACTTCCTCAAACGTGTCGTCATAGACCCAGAATGTCAGCACACCCGCGGACCAATCCTTGGGGAAGGAGGCGGCGAAATTGCCTTTCCAGGCGCCTTTGCCCGCGGCGGTCCGGCCGGTCTCGAGCACCGCCGCCGCGTCCTTGAGTTTCGGGTTGAACTGGAGGATCTCCTCGGGCGAGTCGAAGTGATAGGCGAGGGTCTCGGCCCGCAGTGGCATGCCCGGCAGCGCGGCCAGAATGGCCAGGGCGGTTCGGAGAATTGGTGTTTTCATGGTGGGGTCGTTAGTCTGTGAGGTGAGAAAAAAGTGTTAGCGGGCAAACTCGAATTTCAGCGGGGTGCCCTTGTGGGCGCTGGGGGCGATGGTGATGTCGTAGGTTCCGGCATCCACCTGCGGCTGCCCCTTGCGGTCGACGTAGCCGAGCACCTCGCCGGTGAGCGGGAAGCTCACCTCGGCTTTGCCGCCGGGCTGGAGGGTGACGCGCTTGAAGCCGCGCAATTCCTGCTTCGGGCGGGCGCCATCGTGGCAGACCAACTGGCCGATGTAGAGTTGCACGACCTCGTCGCCGGCGCGCTTGCCGGTGTTGGTGAGAGTCACGCTCGCCGCGGCGGGCTGGCCCGCGGCGGCCGGGGTGATGCGCAGCGGGCTGTATTCAAACGTGGTGTAGGTCAGCCCGTAGCCAAACGGGTATTGCGGCTCGCCGGACGTGAGGTGATCGCGGAAGGAAAACCCGGGCAGCCCGGTGCGCAGCTGGTTGTAGTAGTTCGGGGCCTGTCCGACCTCGCGCAGCACCGACATGCTCAGGCGTCCGGACGGCGAGGCCGCCCCAACTAACAGGTCGGCCAGCCCCGGGCCGGCCTGGCTGCCGGGCTGCCAGGCGTAGAGCACCGCGGCGGATTTCGACCACACCGCGGGCAGCGACAGCGGGCGTCCGCTGAAGACGATCGTCACGATGGGTTTGCCGGTGGCCGCCACCGCATCGAAGAGGACTTGTTGTTTGCCACCCAGCGACAGGAACAGGCGCGATCCGCCCTCGCCGGTCCAGCCCTTGGGTTCGCCCACCGCCATGATGACCACCTCGGCCGCCTGGGCGGCGCGCACCGCCGCGTCGATCTGCACATCGGCGCTCACCGCGGCCACATCCTCGTCGGGCACCACGCTGCCGTCCTGCAGGGTCTTGGTGCGCGGGGTGGTGGAAATGTCGCAGCCTTTGACCACCGTGAGTGTGGCATCCTTGGGGAGGGCGGCGGTGAGTGCGCCGGCCAGGGTCGTTTCGGCCCAGGAACAGCGACCCGGCCAGCAGCCCAGCATTTCGCTGTGGTCATCGCCCACCGGTCCGATGAGCGCCACTTTTTTAATTTCCCTGGCGAGTGGCAGAATGCCGGTGTTCTTGAGGAGCACCGTCGATTTGGCGACGCATTCGCGCGCCAACGCGGCATCTTCCGGGATCACCTGGCCGGGGCGGTAGGCCAATTCATCGACATACGGCCGCTCGAACAGGCCGACCAGGAATTTCACCCGCAGGACGCGCCGCACCGCTTCGTCCACCGTGGCCATGGCCACCCTCCCGGCTTGGATTTCGGCCGCTAGATTCGGCACAAACGCTTCGGACTTCATGTCCATGTCGTTGCCCGCATTGAGTGCCAGGCGCGCGGCGTCCGCCTTGTCCTTGGCGTAGCCCCATTGGATCATCTGGGCCACAGCGTCCCAGTCGCTCACCACAAACCCGCCGAACTTCCACTCGTCGCGCAGGATCCCGGTGAGCAGGTGGCGGTTGGCCGTGGACGGGGTGCCATCGATCGCATTGAACGCGCTCATGATGGTCAAGGCGCCGGCTTTGACGCTGGCCTGGAACGGCGGCAAGTGGGCATTGCGCAAGGTCCATTCGCTGATCTCGGTGTCGTTCTTGTCGCGCCCGCCGGTGGCGGCGCTGTAGCCGGCGAAGTGCTTGAGGCAGGCGGCCACCCGGTCGGGAGCGGCCGGGTTGGGCCCTTGGAAGCCGCGCACCTGGGCGGCGTTGCACAACGCGGACAGATAGGGGTCTTCGCCGCAGGTTTCCGCCACGCGGCCCCAGCGCGGATCGCGGGCGAGGTCGCACATCGGCGCGAACACCCACTCGAGGCCTTCGGCTCGGGCCTCGCGCGCGGCCACGGATTGCGCCCGCTCCAGCAGCTGCGGGTCAAACGAGCAGGCCATCCCCAGCGCGATGGGAAAGAGCGTCCGCGCGCCATGGATGATGTCCATCCCGAAGAGGATTGGAATCCCGAGGCGCGACTCCTGCACCGCGATGCGCTGGAATTGGTTGCGCAACGCCGGATTGGGTGCCGTCCAAATGTAGGAGCTCACCTCGCCCCGGCGCATCAGCGGAAACAGGGCGGCGTCCAGCTTGGCCTTGTCCGCAAACCGCACCAGTTGGTTCAACTGGCCGAGCTTTTCCGGCAGCGTCATTTGCTTGAGCAGATGGTCCACCCGCGTCGTGAGCGGCTGGGCGGGATCCTCGTAAGGATCCTTGCGGCCGTTCTTGTTCAGGTCGTTCCAGCCGTCCTGCTGGATGTTAGGCAGCCGTTTGCCGGCTGTCGCGGGTTCGGGGATGACCGCAAACGTCAGGCCCGCGAGGGTGCGGAAGATCGGCTTGGCGTCGTTGAGGACCGCCACGCTGAAGACATCCGAGATCGATGCCCCGGTCACGGTGAACTGGGTGAACTCGTTGCTGGTGGCGGTCTGCACCGTCGCGGTTGCGGCGAGCGGATCGCCGCCGTTGACCCGCAGCGCCAGGTTGGCGTTGCTGTTGTTTTTGAGGGTGCTGTCCAACACCCAGACCGAAAAGGACGTGACGGCGGGGTTGGTGATGCGGAAAGTGACCAGATCCCGGTGACTGGTATTCTGTCCGCCATTGTGATAGAGGATGCCGGTGTTGACCGGAGTTCCGCCGGGAGCGATCACCTTGGCCCACTCCGGCTTGCTCGGGTCGGTGGGGATGATGTGACTGCCCGGGATGAGGGTGCTGACACTGAAATCCATCAGTTTCACCAGATTCATCGCCGGATTGTCACCCTCCTTGTCGCCCGGCTTCGGGTTGGCCCCGAAGAACACATACTGGTCGCCGGGGGCCTGGCTGCCGGCGGGCTGGGTCACCTGGCCCTTGCAGGCGACCACCGCGGGCGGCGGATCCTGCGGCTGGCTCTGCGCCAGCGCGGCATGGCCGGCGGCGAGGACGAGGACGGCAAGACACGGGATGCGGGGTCGTCTATTGGGCGGCGGGCTGAACATACGACACGCTACGAGCCCCCGCGCCCGCTTTTATCAGTGATCCTCTCGAGTCACATCCAGATTTACCGCAAAGCCGCGGAGATCGCAGAGTCACGCAAAGCATGATTTTTCACAATCGCAGGCCATGGCTCCGCATCCCGCCGCGGCCACTTCAAGAGCACCGGTTCACGCCTTCAAGCCCGTGAGATCGAAGGCCAGCGCGAGGTTTTCGGCGATGAGCTCGTCCATCGTGAGTTCCTTGCCGCGGGCGGCGGCTTCGCGCCCGAGGACGCCGGTCAGGGCGTCATCCACGGCTTTCTGGACGGTCGGGTTGGAGAAGTCGCCGGTGGTGACGTTTTGATAGAACGTGGCGACGTTGCGTTTGGCACCCTGGTCGTAGAGGCTGACGACCGGGCCGCCGCCGAATTGTTGGTGGCCGCCGCGCAGGAACGCCTTGCCGTTGTAGTTGATTTGGGCGTAGGCGGCGTCGCCGGAGACCTCGCACAGGATGTGCGAATCCTGGGCGTTTTTCAGCGCCTGGCAGCGGTGCGTCCAGAGCAGGCCGTCGTCGAACTCATAGGTGACCAGATAGATGTCGCGGCAGTCGCCGTGGGCATCGGCGCGGCAGCGACGCGCCCGGCCGATCGCCCTGACCGGGCGCTTGCCCACCGCCCACAGCACGGCGTCGATCGAGTGGATGCTGTATTCGACGATGAAGTCGCCTGAGAGCGGGATGGCCGACAGCCAGGCGCCGCCGCGCAGAAGGTTTTCCGGGCTGCGGTCGGCGGGGTCGGCCCAGCCGCTGGCGAAGCCCTTGCTGTCCACATGGGTCAGGCGTCCCAGCGCGCCCTCGTGGATGCGCTTGACCACCTCGATGTTGACCGGATCGGTCGGAATCTGATAGTCGACGAAATGCACGAGTTTCTTGCGGGTGGCGAGCTGGCCGGTGGCCTGGATGCTCAGCGCGCCGGGCACGTCGATGGCGACCGGTTTGGCGGCATAGACGTGGCAGCCGGCCTCGATGGCGGCGCGCGCGTGCTGGGCGTGGAAGCGCGGGACGTTGACCACGGTGACCGCCTCGCAGCCGCTGTCGAGCAGGCGCTGGTAGGCCGACAGCCCGGAGAAGCGCCGCGCCTTGTCCACGCCGAGCTTGTCGCCGGCCTTGTCGGCCTGGTCCTGGAAATAATCGGCGGTGGCGTGGATCTGATAGCCGCCGTGCTGCTGGAAAATATCGCCCAGCCAGGCGCCGCGCCCGCCGCAGCCGATCAGCCCGAGCTTGATTTTGCGCTGGTAGGTGGCCGGCGGGGCCGGGGCTGGCGCGGCGTCTTGGCCGTTAGCTTGTTGGATCAGGCCGGTGACGGCGGAGGTGGCCAGGGCGGTGCCGAGGAATTGACGGCGGGAGCATGCGGATGGGTTCATGGTTGGAGACGTTGGTTGGTTTTTAGGGAGAATTTCATCTATTGAATCGCCGAGAGATCGACCGGCCCGATGATCCGGCGCTCGGAACGTTGCCCCGTATTCTTGATGACAAGCGTCAGAGAATCTTTCTCAAGGTGGGCGGAAACAACGACGAACCGGGAGTCACCCGCGAGAATATGGTTGCGATAATAGTTGATCCATTCCTCTTCCACCCGCCCGAAAGCGCGGGCAACGGCGTCTAGAGAGCCGGGCATCAGCGTAAAGCCGTAGGGTCGCAAGGGTTTCATGATTTCGGTGCCAAGCCCCCATGGGTCTTTGCTTCCCTCCATGCGATTGAAGTGGAGCCAGAATCCCACATCCGTGCTGCCCGCCCGGATCGCCTCCACCACTTCCTCTTCCATATTCGCAGGCTCGCGGTCCATTCCCCAGAGGAGTGTGACGAAGCCGCAGCTCCCCAATCTCTCGAGCGGTCCTCTAGCACTCGACGGTGGCGTTCCATACAACATGCCACCAAGGAAGTCGAAATCCCGGTCCAAGCCGGCTTCACCACCGCACCATCCCCCGACAGGAATTCCCCGTGCGCGGCAGGTTTCGCGCACTTTTCCAAGGAAAGAGTGAAACCCCTCATTCCAGTAACCTTTCCACAGCGCCGTGAATTCCGCATCGGTGTCGGACGCCAGGGCGGGGTCCTTATAGGCGGCGCCTTTCTGCTCGCAATACGCCCGGAACTGTCCTTTGCAATCATCACAATAGCAGGGATGCCTGCGACATTCGTAACTGTCGTCAAGCATGAGTCCGTCCATCTTGTAGTTCCCCACGAGATTGCGGACGACATCAAGGTTGCGCTCCAGAAGTTTCGGATTGGCGGGGCATAACAGATTTTTCCTGGCCGGCTCACCGCTTTTCTCGATCCGCACCGGCGCGTCCTGGTATAGGGATGTTTTCCAATCACATTTTTGCCAATCCAGATACACCCCGCCGATCACCTTGATCCCCCGTTTGTGACACTCGTCGATATACTCTGCCAGGTAGTCACCGGGATAGTTGGTCAACTTTGGGTTCCCACACGTGTCACCGGGAATCCCGCCCCGATAGGAAATGCCGCCTCCAGTAGACCGCAGGAGTGGCTGGACGACCGTCGCATGAAGCGAAGCCAGGAAGTCCGCGGCCTGTGCGGGCGTCTCGAAGGCGCGGAGGAACTCGCTGGAAGGGTTGTGCACCCACGTCTCGACGTTGCGCGCTTTGGCGAGTGGCTGATAGGTCACGCGCACCGTTGCGGTTTGGCCGGCGCCAATGGCTGTTGCCGGCAGGGTGAGCGTCTTGAGGGAACCGACAAGCCTCGCGGCAGGTTGATCGACAGGCGCGCCATTCACGGAGACGGAAATGATTTCGGCGCGCCGCGGCAGATTCACCTCGATCACATTTGACCACGAACGCGGGGTGGCCCCTTTCGGAATCAGCCAGCCCAATAGATTATCAAATACTCGGTCCGATATCTTAGTATCCTGGGTAATCGACTTATAATCTTCGGGCGTAAATCCCAGCACGGCGCTCCGGCCCTTGCCATGCTCCTTGAGAATTCCGAGGCATCGCCCCTCAGCATCCTTGGCCGCCCTCAGTCCATCAGCGAAGTCGAACGCTACCATCTCGCGTCCTTTCTGACCCAAAACCGCGTCACCCATAAAACTCGGGAAAGGCAGGTGACATTCGCCAATCCCCTCTGTCAAAGGGCTATCCAGAAGCGTTAGTTCCCGGATATACACGCTGCGCGCGGCGCTTGCTCCGCACAGCCGCAGCAACTCCGGACAATTCATCGGTCCGCCCCAAGTGCCATACAACGCACCGCCACCGGCCAGGTAGGCTTTCAGGCCGGCCACCTGTGCGGGGGTGAAAGCGCGCAGGGTGTTTGTGGCCACGAGATTGTATTGCCCGAGTGCTTTCGCATCCACCAGGGTTGCCGGCTCTCCCCTGACGACATCCATGCCTAACTGGTGGAGCGCGCCGTAGGTAACACCGCCGTCAGAGTCGGAATTTCCCGGCACCACCACGAGGGCACGCAACCCGGCAAACGGCGATTTATATTCTCCATGGGCTTCCCGCGTCCCCCCCCCCCCACCCGACCCCGCTGCCTGAATTTCCTGCGCGGCAATCAGTGACAAGATCAGGATCAAGGAGCACGCTGTTCCAATGAAAGCCATCGGCTTGGGTGTTCTCATCCTGGGGTGTTGATTTTTCAATGGCTGGATTTAGCTGAGAGTGATTTCGAGCTTGTGGCCGGCGCAAAGTTCGAGCGGTTGATCCAACACGATCACCACGCGGTTGCCGTCCCTGCGCAGTTGCGCGGCAAGCGGCTTGCCCACGTGGGTGAGGCTCACCGAGGTGGCTTGGGCTGATTCGAGTGCGACGGTTTTCACCTTCAGTTGGCCCCACTTCACCTCGATCACCGCGCGGTGCTTGCCGTCTTGTAACGTCTGGCTGAACGAGCCCCAGCCTTCGGCGCTGGTGAACGCCGCCTTGAAGTGGTCGGGTGTCAGGCGTGGCGCGAAACCGATGTGGCCATTCGGGCCGTGGTAATCGAAGCCGCAGGCGGCTAGATAGACGCCATAGCTCGCCATCGAGCGCGCGTAGTGATCGCCGCACTCGACTTCGTTATACGGATTGCGGCGTGACGCGTGATAGCGGTCGTGCACGGCGCGGATGACTGCGAGGCCTTCCAGCACCAGGCCTTCCCAGATCATGTGTCCGGCAACCTGGTGCTCGAAGCCGTTCATGCACTCGTTGAAATAACCGGCGGCCCACTCCGGGCCTTTGCCTTTGGACTGCGCATAGCCCCAGTCGTTGCGCGGGAACGTGCACATCAACAGCCCGGCTTCGCCTGCCATCGCATACCAACGGCCGGGCTTGTTGACCGCTCGATACGGGCCGACGTCGGGCGAAAAGTTGTATTTCCACAGCGAGCGCAGCGCCGACTTCGTTTCCTTTTCCGGGAACACGCGCGGCAAGCCGACCTGCCACGCCCAGCTTTGGCCCATCACTTGGTCGATCCCGCAGCCGGAGCCGGAGTTGACGGCGTCGAGATGTTTCGGGTCCGGCTTGTTGATGTAATACTCACCATCGAAAAGCTGCTGGGTGATATTCTTCTGACCGCGCGCGGAAATCTCCCGGCACTGCGCTGCGAACGCCGCGTCGCCCATCTCGTCGGCCATCGCGGCGGCCGCTTCGAGCGCGGCCAGGTAGAGGCCGCTCAACCACGCGACCGGCCCGAACCAATCGGTATCGAGTGTGTTATGTTGGTTGCTTGCGATGATCCCGTCGCCGTCGCCGTCCTTGTGGATCAGCCACTCAGTCGCGCGCTTCACGCCGGGCCAGATCCGTTTCAGGAACGCGCCATCGGCCGACATCTGGTGTTCGCGCAACGCCCGCAACACCGACCCGGCCTGCGCGTCGATGGCGGGAATTTGGTTGTTTTCGCCGCGGAAATAAATCGCACCGTCCGGTTGCAACGCGAGCCCGAAGTCGGTCTTTTCGCGCAGAATCCGCTCCAATTCAGGGAACTGCCGGGCCATCGCCTGCGCGTAATGCCAGACGTGCCCGCACGTCCCGGCGCAGCAACCGACGCCTTCCCACGCCCAAAACCGCCCGGTCGTGAACCGTTGACACGTCGAGGTTGCTAGAATCGAGGTGTTCACCTGTGTCCGGTCGAGGAACCAGTATGGCAACGTTGAATCATACCACGTGTCGCGCCAGAGCCGGGTCTGCGACGCTAACCGCTCGAAGTGATCCGCGACGTATTTCGCGACCGCGACCGCCGAGTCGAACTTCGTGGCGTAAAACCGCCCGTGGTCGCGCGCGCCTTGGATAGTTAGATTCGGAAAATGCCACGTCAGCACAAACGTCACCACCGCCGATTGTCCGGCCGGCAGTTTCAGTTTGCGACCGAGCGCTCCATCGTTCGCCACTTCCGCCGCCGGGCCGAGCAACGCCAGACCCATCGTGCCGTTGTCCGGCAACTTCTCGAACGCCACCGACTGTGCGCTGCGGTCGCTAAAGGTGATTTTCCCGACGCCGATGTTGCCCCACGCGCCTTGCTGCGCGTCGACGATTTCAAGGACGGCCTCCTTGCCCTTGAGCGCCCGGACGTCGAAGCTTTGCAACGCCATCTTGTTGTCGTTCTTGCCGGTCAAACTTTGCACGGCCTTGCCGGCGACGACCAGGTTCACGCAGGTCTTGCCCTTGTGGCTGCCGCCGCCAATCCAAGCGGTGATGAAATTGCGCTCGATGGGGAACGCCCGGCTGGTGAGTTTGCCGGTGGCGTTGTCTTTCTCACCGGCGCCATTGCCGGGGGCAGTCGCGTGCGAGTTGACGACGCGCTCGGTGTCGCCGCCGACCTCGCCTTGATAGCGCGGAATCGCCGATTTCTTGATCGGACCACTGCCGAATGCCGTGCCCTCGACTATCCAAGCGTCGTAGGTTTCCTGGTGCCAATCCTCAAACACCAGATCCGGCTGCGGTGGTGTTTCCGGCGCGTTGGGTTTCTCGGCGTAACATTCGAGGAAGGTGAGGTCGTTACCGGCAACGATCCGGCTGCGGCGCGTGCCAGCGCCGGACCGGGCGATCACATTTTCGAGAGTGCCGGTCAGGGTTGCTTCAACCGCTGCGCTCGTTGTGTTCTTCACCGTGAACTGCATCACCGTGGCCGGCAGGCTGGAATCGTCCGTGTTGAGCGGAATGAACGGCGAAAAGGCCTCGAGCGTGACGACCACGTCGTCGGCCCGATACTCGACGCGCCCTATCGGATACTCGCCGCGGAAACTGATGTCGGCAAACCCGACCTTGTCGAGCGTTCGGGTCTTGTCGCCGAGGGTCAGCGCGAATTTCTGTTCCAGCGGGGACGTCGGATGGATCGGTTTGGTGTAGTGGTTCTCGATGGCACCGAGTTGATGATTAAAAATATCCCAGTGCCAGAGTTTGCCGTCGCCACCGAGGTAAACTTGTCCCGCGCAGATGCCGCCGACGGGCATCCCGATGAATTTGAGGTCCTGCCCGCGCAGAATTTCCGGCGTGCCGCGCGCGAACAGCGACTTCACCCACTCCGCATCGAGTTTCTTGTCGGCCGGCACGAGCTTCTCAAACTCGCCCGGCGCGAACGGCCCCGCCATCACCGGCAGGCGCGAGACTAGCATAGTGGCCGCCCCCAGCCCGATCGTCTGCAGGAAATCGCGCCGGATCATTGCACCGCTGCCCTTGCTGTCACTTGGCTGTTGTGGATTCGACATGTTGTTGTTAGTGCGTGATGATTGTGGTAAAGGCCGTTGCCCCTGCCCGCCGGCATTAGAAGTCCTCGGGTGCCTCCAGGGTGACCGGGCCGAGCAGGCCGGACTCGAACGGCTGCGAGTCCGCGGTATAGAGATGCTTGGTGGTGGAAGCGTGCAAGGTGGCACCCGGCACGCGGCCCTCGCCCATCAGGCGATTGGCCCAGGTGTTGGCCACCCGGACTTGCAACTGGTTGCGTCCCGGGCGCAGGGCTTTGGTGATGTCCAGCCGGTAGGGCGGGGTCCAGGCGATCCCGCAGGAGATGCCGTTGACGGTGACTTCAGCGATGACGGCGACCTTGCCCAGGTTGAGATGGACGGGGCGGCCCGCCGGCGCGTCGAACTCCGTTAGATAGGTGGCGGTGCCGGAGTAATATTTGATGCCGGGTTCGGGGCGCTGGCTCCAGTCGTCCAAAGTCGGGAAGGTCACCGTCGCGGGCGCGCCCCAGCCCGGGGTGAAGGCCACGGTCCAGGGTTGGAGCAAGCTGCCGATCTGGTGGAAGGTCGGCAGGTTGCGCGTGGCGGTGCCGGCCGCGTCGCCGGCGATGGGCGTGCGGAAGATCACGAACAGCGAGCCGTGGGGCTCAAGGCGCAAGGGCAACGTGGTTAGCCCGTCGTGCTGGCGGAAGGCGCCGGCCGGGCGCGTCGTGCCGATGAGCGGGTCCCAGATTTCAGGCTGCTTGCCGCTGACGCGGAAGGTTGCATCGAAGCGGTCATGGGCATTGGCGCTGGCGATGAAATAGATCTCGGCGGCGCCGTCGCGGCGATGGATGAAGCGCACATCCTGCGCGCCGGCGGCGGCAAAGTCGGCCGCTAGAGGGATTGACGCCAGAACCTCGCTGAGGGGCATACCCCAGAAAACGTGTCCTTTGCCGAAGGCGTGGTGGCGGATCGCGGTGCCGTTGCACTCGCCCCAGACGTCCTCGCCGATGGCGCGCACGGAGGTGTCGCAATTTGGATAATCGCTCAGACTCACGCTGCGCTGCGGTTTGGGTCCGACGACGGTCGCGCCGTCGCGCACCAGGGACTGGATTTTGGCGGCCGCCTGCGGCGTCATGCGCTGCGAGTCGCGCAGCACCAGCAGGCGGTAACAGGTTCCATCAGGCAGGGTGAGTTTGCCATCCTTGAACGAGAGGTTTTGGATCAGGGTTTCGGCGGGCAACAAATCGTAGTCGAAGCCGGCGGGCAGGGCCGGCCAGTGGTCCAGGTTTTTCGCGTCGGCTCCAAACACCGTGACCAGCGGACCGGCCGGCTCCTCCCCATAAAAATAGAGCACGTCGGCGGCGGGCTTGCCGCGTTGCAATAGAAACTGGCAGCGGGTGAGGTATTGGATCCACGGCGCACCCATGTCCCACCACGTCTGGCCGCGGCTGAATGCCAGGCCATAGGGTCCGAAGGCCGGCCCGGGGGCGAGCCGGTCGGGATCGGGGTTGTGGGCGTAGGTGTGAAACACGAAGCGGTTGATGCCGGCGCAATAGGCCGCATCCCCCTGGGCTTTCAACGACTCCGGGCAACTGCGCCAGTCGATGCGCCCCTGGGTATAGGCTTCCAAGGCGACGACGGACTTGCCCGAGACATGGGCGCCGGAAACCGCTTCCTTGAGCGGCCAGGAAAACTCGTTCATCGGGACGTCCACGTGCAGATAGTGTTGCACGGCGTCGGCGACCATGGTGCCCGCGCCGCTGCCGCCGCACGATTCGGCGTGGACCTGCAAGCCGCGCTGGTGGGCCAGCTCGCTCATCCCGCCGAAGAACACCTCGCAGACCAGGTCGCTCATGGTTTGGCGCACGTCGCGCAGGAACCGGTCGGTTAGGTCGCGGTCGCCCACGATGAACCCGGCAAACGCGGGCAGATAGGGCAGCACGTCATAGCCGCGGCGCTTGCGGAATTCGTCACGGAACACGGGCGACCAGTTCTGGGATTGGGCCTCCCAACTGTCGAAGATCATGCCGGTGAGCGCCTTGGAGTTCACGGCCGCCGCGTCCTTGAGCATTTCCGCGGCGTAGTGGTTGAATTGCGAGGCGACCGCGGCCGGGTTGAACTTGTCGCACTCCAACCCGGTGGCTTCCGGTGGCGCGGGCATGTTGCGCTGCGAGCCATTGCGATAGCCGACGCGCACGACCGACCAATGCCCGTTAGGAGCGGTCCAGGCCAGGTTGCCTTTGGCATCGAGCCGGGAGGTCAAATCGATGATGCCGGTGAGCGGCACCGCGGTGCCCGCATCGGTGGGCAGGTTAGGTTCGGCAAGGAACGAGCGGCCGATTTCGCCACCCTTGCTGTCGCCCGAATCGATCGCGGGATCGGCCGACCAGGCGACGCGGCGCAAGGCGAGTTTGACCGGGCCCTCCCAGGCGAGCCGGAAGAACCGCGCCTTGGTTTGAGGGATCGCGTGAGTCACGCCTGAGGCGGCGTGGCTATACAAAGTTTTGTAGGTGGCAAGGCGGACGATTTCACGGAAGTTTTTCCCGTCGTCGCTGGCGGAAACCACCGGCCGTTGATCGTCAGGCAAATCCTTGGCCGGCGTGCCGGCGATCACCACCGAGCGACAGGTGACCGCCGCGGGGAATTCAAATTGCACCCAGGCGGCTTGGGACGTGTCCACGCTCAAGGCCGGGGTATTGGCGGTCACCTCCTGGCTGCTAGCGGGACCGTTCAGGATCGCGGGATCGCCTGCCAGACCGCTGGTGGTGACCGCGGGCGCGGGCAAGGGTTTTGCCTCGTGGCAAGCGGCAGGCGTGGGGAATGCCAGCAGCGCGATGTCGCGGTAATAGCTCGCGCCGGACTCCGGCCACGATGGCGGTGCCGTGAGCGTGAGGGTTGCGCCGCCCTCGACCGCGTGTTTCTCGGTGGTGACGTGTTGCATGGCCAAATCGGGAGTGATCCACGGCCCGCCCGCGCCGCTCCAACCCGCGCAATTCTGAAACAGGAACGTCAGGCCCAGCCGGTCGCATTCCTTCATCGCAAAGCGCACCCGCTCGTGCCACTCGGGACTCAGGCACGCAACCTTGGTGCCGGTCTCGCCATACTGGATGACGCTGAACATCGTCACCCCGCCCACCCCGATGCGCTTCATCGCCTCCAACTCGGCCGTGATCGCTTGCTTGTTGATGCGCCCCTCGCGCCAATGCCACCACGTTTGCGGCTTGGCTGCATCCGGCGGATTGAGAAACCCGCCCGCCAAATCCAGCGTTGGGGGCGGCACGGGCGCGCCCGGCTTGGATTGCGCCAGGGCCGCGCCTCCGGTGGCGAGAGCGAGGATTGCTAGACTGGGGATGCGTTTCATAGGAGATGGCTGGAGATGTGACACGCTACGGACCGACGGGCGATGATTTGTCAATGGATTGCGGATCCAGCATCCGAACCGCTGACGTCGGCGCGTTCGTGAGAACGCGTCCCCTGCCCGGCGTGCTGTCACCAGCACGCCTACGAGCTGAGGTCGGAATCATCCGGGGGCATCACGCTCACGGCCTCTCCGCGCCGTCGC
>JBAXBG010000016.1:0-29450 GCA_037142115.1 Verrucomicrobiota bacterium
CCGCATGGGCGGACAGATTCCGCCCCTCCTTGAGTGCCCACGGCGGACTCTTCATCTCTAGGATGACTTTTTCGTCCTGCACCCCGATTTTTCGGCCCTGGCCTCACTCCTCGACCGGTTGGGCGCGCGGGGTGGCGCGGGGCGGGGCGGGTTCCTCCTCCACGGGCAAGGCGCGCTTGGGTTTGACCAGCACCGTCCTGGCTGGAGGTGGCGCAACGTCCGGTGCCTTGGCGGGCGGCGGGACTTCGATCGCTTTGGCCGGCGGTGATTCTTCTTCGATCACGGTCGCTTTCTGAGGCGTGATCTTGAGTGGGTCCTTAGGTGCGGGGGTGGCGCGCATGCGGATTTCCACCCGGCGGTTGAGTGCCTGCTCGTCGGTCGTGCCCCGGGTTACCAGTGGCGCGTAACGTCCGAAGCCGCGGGTGCTGATTTTAGCGGCATCCATTCGCAGCGATTGGGTGAGGTAGGTTTTGACCGCCTCGGAGCGGCGGATCGAGAGCTCGAGGTTGAACTCATCGCCGCCAGTCAGATCGGTATGGCCCTCGATCCAGCAATACAGGTTCGGGTTGCGATCCATCAGCAGCGCCAATTTCATCAGGCCGACTTTGGCGCTTTCGCGGAGTTCGGCGCTGTTGTATTCGAACAGCAGATCGCTGGGCAGCATGGTTTTGCGGCCGAGCAGGATGTTGGGCGGAAGGTCGAGCATCTCGTCGAGTGAGGCGACGCCGTTCAGGACCCCTTTGTCGACCTTGCCGTTGGCACCCCGCTTGATCAAATCGTCGGTGAATTTTCCGATTTCGTTGTCATCGAAGGGCACGGCCCCCGGGTCCACGATCACCTGACCCGCTTCCGCAGGCTTGAGGTGCTCGGGCTCGCGGCCGAATTCCGGCAAGTCGGCGTCCACTTCCAGCCCGGCGGAGACCTCCATCGCCACCGCGGCGGGATCCCCCTTCATCGCAGGTTGCTTCATCTGGATAGCATATTCCGCTTCCTGAATCTCGGGTTTGAGGTCGATCGGCTGGTTTTTCGGCAGAGCCGCGAGCAAATCGACTTCTTCAAGCAGGGTTGCCGAGTCTTTGGGGGGAGTGACGGCGGTTTCGGGGGGTGACGATTCCTGGATGTCCATCGGCTGGACCAGTGCCGGTCGGACGTTGATCGGGTGGGTGCTGAGTTCGCGCACCGCGTCGAAGTGCAGCGCGATGTGCATCCGGTCCAAGGCGCAGTAGACCCCGACGTGGAGGAGAATCGAGAGCAGCATTGCCACTGCCGACCACCACCCGAGGTGTTGGGGGCCGGGCAGGTGGTAAGTGCCACCGTCGCGCAGTTCGCTCCATGAATAGCCGTCGGCCATGGCGCTACTATACGTCGATCAAATGTGCTGGCAATCACCGGGATGAGCGATTATATCGGGTCTGGCACCCGCTGTGCTCACTGGACCCTCATTCAACCTCCCCCACCCAATGGCTACCAAAAAGACTGCAAAGACAACGACACCCGCCGCCGCGACTGAACCCAGCCCCGTGGCGAAGAAAGCCGTGAAAAAGGTCGCGGCCAAAAAAGCCGCGCCCAAGGCTGCGGCACCGAAAGAAGTGACCCCGAAAGCTGCCGCCGCACCGAAAGAAGCTGCGCCCAAGGCCGCAGCGAAAGTCTCCGTCAGGCCGTCGCCCGATGAGCTGGCGCGCGCGGCGTATTTGAACTATCGCCGCCGCGCGGAGCAAGGGTTGCCCGGCGATTCGCACCAGGATTGGCTCGAAGCCGAGCGCCATTTCACCCGCAAGGGCTGAGGCGGACGACGCGCACCTCGGGGGCTTTGTCGGTGGGATGGTGCTGGCATGCACCGTGGTGCCGAGGCCACGGTCGGCGCACGCACGGTAAGCCATTTGAGGGTCTCCACCCGATCCTTGGGGCCATTCTTTCAAGGAGCCGCGACATTCTTGTCGCGTCTTGAAGCGCGGGAGGCGCTGAGGGGTGCAACACTGTTCCGCCTCTTCTTGGCTGCACATGGGCATCGGACGGGTTCCGCGCTCCCGGAGCCAACGAGGACGTTGGCGCTCCCGGGCGACCGCCGGGAATTCCCGCCCATCCCCTCACATCAAGCTCGCCCCGGCTTCGGCGAGTTCGGAGCGTTCGCCTCAGTCAGGCTTGAAGCATTCTACTGGAATCGACCGGGCTCCTCTTGTATGGGCTTCCTTGTGAGTGCCTTAGAGATTTCCAATCTGACTCTGCCCGAAAAGCTCCAGCTCATGGAGGTGATCTGGGCTGATTTGCGTGGCAGCGTGGAGACTTTTGAAGCCCCTGTAGAACATCGGCAATTGTTGGACCGGCGTCGCGAGAGGGTGGCTGCTGGCGAAGCGGTGCTGCGCAATTGGGACAGCGTGAAACACAGAATCGGCCGGACATGATTCAGATCCTAATTTCAGACGATGCGCTTGAGGATTTGGCGGATGGCTTTTGGTTTTATGAGGCGCAGGAACCGGGCATCGGGGACTACTTCGCAAGCTGTCTGAGAGGTGACATCGCTGAACCATAAGGGTTACGGCTGGCAAATAATGCGGTCTTGCCCGTAGGGAACTTCCGATTACCCTCTTCTGTATGGCCACGCTCGCCGAAATTGAACCTCTCGCCCTCAATCTTCCCGAATCCCAGCGGGCGAAACTCGCCGCGCATTTGCTCGATTCGCTGCCTGGCGTACTCGTCGATGATGACGAAGGCTTGGCCGAGGCGCTTCGCCGCAGTGATGAAATGGACCGTGATCCGGCAACTTGCCTGAGTCATGACCAGTTTCTCAAGGCGGTGGGACAACCGGCATGAAAGTGATCTACCACCGCTTGGCGGCTAGGGATGTCCGTGGGATACTGGATTATTACGAGCGTGAATCAGGTTCGCACCTCGCGGAGCGATTTTTCGCGGACTTCCTGCGAACCGTGGCGAAGGCGGCGGAGAATCCCCACCATTTCGCCCCTGCGGGCGAGGTGATGCGCCGGGCAAACCTAGCTGAGTTTCCATATCATTTCCTCTACGAGGAGCGTCATTGGGGCATCAAGGTCACCGTTGTGCGCCACCATCGCCGCAGTCCGCGTTACGGGCAGAGGCGGTAGTCCTGCGCGAGTTCTTCCGGGGTGGTTTGGAGTGCCGTAGCTTGAAAACGGAGCCGCTGTCAATGGTGCCAGGGTGCAATGATTGCCGCATCGCTTGACTCTCCATGTTCGATCTAGCAGACGTGGGCTTTCCAAGCTCCCCGTCCGCCGGGAAGGACAACCCCGCCCCTCCCGCGATGACCCCTCGTTCCCAAATGTCAATGGTCGTCGCCCTCGTCCAATCCAATATCCAAAATTGCCTCCGGCCATGCCAGTTTCGGCTGCGCCGGTTTTCTCCAGGTTCGCTAACGCTCACTCCGCGTTCAAAAATTTAAAATCCCTCCCCCCGCGCGCAGCCCTCTTCCAATCCAATATCCAAAATTCAAAATCCAAAATTTATTCGTCTTCCCCGCTTTTTCCTTATCGGCCCCACTCCGCATCGCTTGACGCGCCCTGTTCGGTCTAGCAGACGAGGGCTCCTCAAGCTCCCCGTCCGCCGGGAAAGACAATCCCGCCCCTCCCGCGATGACCCCACGTTCCCCAATGTCAATGGTCGTCGCCCTCTTCCAATCCACAATCCACAATTCAAAATTTAAAATCTCTCATTCCCCCGGCACCAGGAATCGGCCCGCGTGTCTCCGGCGACGTTATTACGACCGCTTGAAGCGCATTTCGTATTCGGCGTGGAGCCGTTGGTGGGCGGCTTCGAGTTCCTCCACGGTCTGGGCATCAAGCACCTCGCGAGAACTCACCGGCAGATTCAAAAACTCCTCCAGCGCCTGGATCCTTCCAATCCACAGTCCTTCCTGACGTCCTTCCTCGCGTCCTTCCTGGCGTCCTTCCTGGCGGAGTTGTTGAGCGATGGTCATGGCGGAGGATTGGATTTCAGGTTGAGTGATGCGAAGAATCTTACGGTCGAAGGCGTCTTTGTCAACGCCTGCTTCCAGGATGTAGCGGATGATAAATTCCAGGATTTCACGCGGGAGTTGGATCATGAGCGCCTCATCCCAGACCGGGTCGTCGAGGAGTTTGGCGATGCGTTCGGCCTTCATGACCCGCAGCGTCATGATTCCCGCCGGGGTGCCGACGATTTTCTCAAATGGCAGATCCGCCAGCTGGATGAGCCGAAAGGTGAAGTCGGGAATGACGGGCCGAACGTCGTGCGCGAGACCCGCCGGAATGTGGATCAGGCTGGCAAAATCGGGTGAAAGGTCCCACACCTCGGCATTCTGGGCCAGCACCACCGGCACGATCACCGGCAGTTTTTCGGCCTGTGGGTGGTTGCGGCGGAACGCCTCCCAGATCCGCACCATGTAGCGCAAAAGCCGCAGACCGATCCACGGGTCGAACACCCGCTGGTGCTCGAAGAGCAGGTAAATCAGGCACTGGTGCCCGTGCACGGGCGATGCAAACAACAGGTCGCTCTCCGAGTGGCGGAACTGCGAGTCCACGAAACTGCCGGGCTCCAGCCGCAGCTCGTCCCAGTGGATCGCCTCGGAAATCCCCGGCGGCAGTTGGCCGCGTAGGAAGGCTGCGGCATTCGCCGGATCGCCGAATGCGCTCTTGAACAACTTGTCGTGCGGCTGATGCACCGGATCTTCGCCCATAGCGTGCAGTATCCGCTTTCGCCGTTTTCCCGGCAAGCCGAAAGCACTCGGGAATGAACTCGGGATGTCAATGGTCACGCCCCTCATCCAATCCACAATTCAAAATTTAAAATCCAAAATTCAAAATCCCTCCCCCCGCCGCCCTTCTTCTCTGCGACTTTCTGATTTCTGCTTTCTGCTTTCAACTTTCTGCTTTCAACTTTCCGCTTTCCGCTTTTTCCTTGTCTGCCCCACTCCGCATCGCTTGACTCGCCATGTTCGATCCAGCAGACGAGGCGTCACCCAAGTTCCCCGCTACCAGGAAGGATAATTCCGCCTCTCCTGCCATGCCCCCTCGTTCCCCAATCCCCCCGCCACCCGGACCGCGAGTCTCCAGACTCGCCCGCTCTGCGCGGTGCCCAGGATCCGCCCCAGAACCGCCGTGCGGTCACCCGCCCGCCTACTTCGGCGCACGTAGCTGCATTCGTGAGAATGCGCACTGGGACTCACCCGCAGAAGCGCGCCCCGCTCATTCCCGGGCAACGCCGATGCCCGAATCCTCCCGCGCCCAATGCGGCCATCTTGCGTTTCCAGTCGGCCTCCTGCAATCTGTCAATTTTTGCACACTGACCCCATTTCCCCAAAAGGTGAGCGGACTAACTGCGATCAAGGTCTCATTCTTTTCAGTGAAATCAGTGCGAAATCAGCGCAATCAGTGGTAAACAAACGTAGCCTGCCACTTGGAACGCTGACAACGGCTGCGGGAGGTCCATGCCACCGGGCCCATCCTGCTTCACATCAAGCTCGCACCGGCTTCGGCGAGTTCGGAGCGTTCGCCGCGGGTGAGTGCGATGTGGGCCACGAACGGTTGGCCTTTGAGCCGGTTGCGGGTGTAAACCAGCCCGTTGCTGCGGCTGTCGACATACGGGTTGTCGATCTGCGCCGGGTCGCCGACCATGACCAGCTTGGAGTCGCGCGACATGCGGGTGACGATGGTTTTGGCTTCCTGCGGGGTGAGTTGCTGGGCCTCGTCGAGGATGAAGAACCGGTTGGGGATCGAGCGGCCGCGGATATAACACAGGGCTTCGATTTCCAGAATGCCCTGATCCATCAGCACTTCGTAGGGTTTTTTGACGGCGGTGGTGGCGGCGCCGGCGGGTTGTTGTTGTTTGCGGCGCGGGCCAAGCGGCGTGCTCGGTCGCATCAAGAGGTCCAGCGCATCGTGGATCGGTTGCAGCCAGGGGCGCATTTTCTCGTCGAGCGAGCCCGGGAGAAACCCGAGTTGTTCGCCCATGGCGACCACCGGGCGGCTCACGGTGATGCCGTTGTAGCGGCGGCTGAACATTTCATGGAGGCCGGCGGCCACCGCGACCAGGGTTTTGCCGGTGCCGGCGTGGCCATAACAGGTGACCAGCGAGATTTCGGGGTTGAGCAGGGCGTCGATCAGGCAGCGCTGGCCGAGATTGAGCGGCTTGAGCGCCTGACCGTCGGGGATTTTGAGCACCTCGGGGATGTCGAGGCGCACCAAACACCCGGTTGCCGCCAAGCGCGCCGGGATCGTTTGTTTGTCGCCGGTGCCGAGCAAGACGTATTCATTGACCGCCACGCCATGCGTGCGGTCCTCCTCCAAGCGGAGTTCCCCGGCACTGGCAAAACGTTGCAGTTCGTTGGGATCCACTTCGATCCGCTGGACCTCGTAATTCGACACCTCGCGCGCATCCACCTTGTCGTTGAGATAATCCTGGCACTCGATCCCGACGGCGCGGGCTTTGAGCTGCATGTTGATGTCTTTGGTGACCAGCACCACCGGGGCCGTGTTGTGCTGCATCAGCAACATGCAGGCCGCCAAAATCCGATGGTCGATCCGCTCGCGGTCCGGGAAGATCCGGTGGAAGCGGTTGACGAACTCCGAGTCTTTCGGGCAACTCGCCGGGTCGTAAATCACCAAGCGCACCGTCCCTCCACCCATCGTGGGCACCCCGTGGGTGACCTGCGCCGAGCTGGCAAACATCTCCGTCAAGCGCCGATGCACCCGCCGCGAATTCGCTCCCCGCTCGCTTTGCTCGCTCTTGAACTTGTCGAGCTCCGCCAGCACATCCACCGGAATGCACAGGTGGTTTTCTTTGAACCGGTCCAAGGACGCCGGGTCGTGCAACAACACGTTGGTGTCCAGGACGTAGTTCTTGACCACCTGCGACGGTGCGGTGAGGCCCAAATCCGCCGGTTTGGGCAAACCCACGCCTGTCCGTCGGCGCTTGCCTCCGCCGCTGTTGTGGGAGGTTTCTTCAAACAAGGCGCACTGGGCTTCGTCGGATGGATGAATCATGGGTCGGTTGGGGGTGAACGGAATGACGCGGCAGGTGACTCCAGTCGCCACCGGCAAGCATGGCGTCAGACGGGGTCGCAAATCTCCAAAAGGATTTATTCAAGACATCCTTACTATCCCCCGATTTGTCGGATTGGCAATCCTGGAATGTGGTTGCACCCGCGATTTTTCGGCCTCTACTCCAACGTCGGCGACCACCGCGCCTCCTTGCTTTATGCCGGCATCCTGTTCCTCCCGGCCGCCGCCGTGGCCTGGCTGCTGCCCTACGTCAGGGACTAGGCGCGGCGGACCTCGGCTTGCAGGCTTGACGGCCGCGCATTTTTTGTGAAAGACCCACTGCGCTCGCCGCCGTATTTGAGGCAGCCTTGAGGAACCGTCCCATAAGGTTTGATTTCACACGCAAAGCCAGCAAGCATCCCACCTCACCCAACTAACAACGATCGACCATGTCCACCGAAACTGAACCCTGTTGCCAAACCCCAAAGCTCGGCCTCACCTACGGGGCACTTCTTCTCCGCCTGTGGCTCGCCGTGCGCGCCATCCAGACCGGCATTGAAAAATATGCGGGCACTTCGGTTTCCGACCAACCCGTCAAAATGGACGGCGCGGCCAATTCCTACGGCCTGTCAGCCGCCAGCTCGGTCAAGGAATACGCGATGAGCCACTACCACGGCGTGCCGGCCGGGCTGAT
This sequence comes from Verrucomicrobiota bacterium, assembly GCA_037142115.1. GTDB lineage: Bacteria > Verrucomicrobiota > Verrucomicrobiia > Verrucomicrobiales > Akkermansiaceae > Luteolibacter. The sequence goes on from JBAXBG010000016.1 coordinate 7,681, forward strand.
GGACAAGTTCAAGGCCGAACCGCTGATGCGGAGCTACTCGCTCGGCAGCTTCACCCTCGATCCGCTCAAGATCTACGACGTGGTGCTCGGGCCGACGTTGCTGGTGTTGGGGGTCATGCTGTTGCTGGGCATCGCCACCCGCACCTCGCTGTTCCTGCAGGGCCTGCTCTACATCAGCCTGACCTGGGGCCTGATCCTCATCAAACAGGATGACGGCGTGTCCTGGCTGGGCGTCCACCTGGTCCTGATCGTCATGGCCCTCGCGCTCGCCGATCACAACCGCTTCGCCATCCTCAAGAAATGGTAATCCCCATGAACCAACCTTCATCCTCTCTCAGCCGCCGGGATTTCCTCTCCAAGACCACCGCCGGTGTCGGCGCGGGCCTGGTGCTCGGCGCGCCCACGATTCTGCGCGCCGCCGAGGCCGGCTCGTCCGACAAGATCCACGTCGCGCTGTGCGGCATGGGCAAGCAGGGCCGGGTCCTGTTTGAAGCGATGTCCAACATCCCCGGCCTCCACTTCCAGGCGGTCTGCGACATCTGGGAATACAACCGCCAAAGCGGGGTGGCCAAGGTCAACGCGCTGCAAGGGCACAAGCCGACAGCCTACTCCGACATCGACGAGATGCTCGCCACCGAAAAGGGCCTCGACGCGGTGGTGGTCGCCACCCCGGATTTCTGGCATTCCCCGCACACCGTGAAATGCCTGGAAGCCGGCCTCAACGTCTATTGCGAGAAGATGATGTCCAACACCATCGACGGCGCACGCGCCATGGTCAAAGCCATGGAGAAATCCGGCAAGCTCTGCCAGATCGGCCACCAGCGCCGCAGCAACCCGCGCTACCGCTTCGTGCTCGACCAGTTGATCAACGGCAATAAAATCTGCGGCCAGATCGTCAACATCAACGCCCAGTGGAACCGAGCCGTGAACTCGTCGCGCGACATCGCCTTCAGCCCGAAGCTCATCATCAAACAGGACATCCTGGAAAAATACGGCTTCAAGAACATGAGCCAGTTCATGAACTGGCGCACCTATCGGGATCTGTCCGGCGGGCCGATCTCCGACCTCGGTGCCCACCAGATCGACATCTTCAACTGGTTCCTCGGCGCCACCCCGAAATCGGTGTTCGCCTCGGGCGGCCGCGACTTCTTCAAGGAGCGCGAGCACTTCGACAACGTCATGGCGATCTTCGACTATGACACGCCGCAAGGCGGGGTGCGCGCGTTCTATCAGGTGCTGACCACCACCAGCGCGGGTGGCGGTTACTGGGAGAGCTTCATGGGCACCGAGGGCAACATCAAGATGTCCGAGCAAACGGCCTACACCACCCTGTTCCGCGAGGACAGCGCTCCGTCGTGGGACCCGCTGGTCGAGCGCGGCTACCTCAAGAAAAAGGCCGCCCTGCCCAAGCCCGCGGCCAATTCCGGCGCGATCGCCTCGTATGAATCGAAGCCCCCCGAGGGGTTCGAGTTGCCAGGCGATCTGCCGATGGTCAAGACGGCCAGCGGCAACAGCCCCAAGCCACCCCACCAACCGCACTTGGAAAACTTCTTCGCCGCCGTCGCCAGCAAGGGCGCGGTCAAGCTCAATTGCGACGCCCGCCACGCCTTCCTGAGTGAAGCGCCGATTTACTATGTGAACCCGTCCGCTCTCAGTCACCAACCGATCCAATTCACACCCGAACACCTCTCCGTATGAAAACAAAACTAATGGTTTCCACCCTGTGCGCGTTCTCCGCGCTGGTCTTCTCCTCCTGCGAGAAAAAGTCCGCCACCACCGGCGCTCCTGCCGGACCCGCGACTCCCGCCGCCTCCGGCGGCACCGTGGGCGGCGTCAAATTGACCACCGCGCTGCCGCCCGAACTCATCGAAGGCACTCCCAAACCGATGAGTGTGCCCAACCTGGTGCAGGCACCCACGACCGAGCCCGAGTTCTTCGTGCCCGCTGGCACCGTCCTGCTCTCCAAGGGCAAAAAAGTCACCAGCAGCGATGACAACCCGATCATCGGCACGCTCGACCTGATCACCGACGGCGAAAAGGACGCCGGCGAAGGCTACTTCGTCGAACTGCTCGACGGCAAACAATGGGTCCAGATCGACCTGGAAAAATCCGCCGACATCTCCGCCGTCTGGCTGTGGCACTTCCACTCGCAGAAACGCGCCTATCATGACGTGATCGTCCAGATTTCGGATGATCCGAAGTTCGCCACCGGCGTGACCACCGTGTTCAACAACGACTACGACGAGTCCTCCAAAATGGGCAAGGGCAGCGACGCTCCCTACGTCGAATCGCGCTACGGCAAGATCGTCGACGGCAAGGGCTCCAAGGGCCGCTACGTCCGACTCTACAGCATGGGCAACACGTCCAACGAGATGAACCACTACATCGAAGTGGAAGTCTACGGCAAGCCGCTCTAACTCCCAGCCCCAGCACGCCATGCAACGCCGCGGATTCCTTAGCACCACCGCCCTGACCGGCGCCGGATTGTTGATTTTACCCAGCGGCGCGCGCGCCGGCAAAAACTCGCCAGGCAACAAGCTCAACGTCGCCCTCATCGGCGTCTGGGGGCGCGGCCTGGCGCACTACGACTCGCTGGCCAACGAGAACGTCGTCGCCCTGTGCGACGTCAACGAGGCGCGCTTTGGCGAAGCCCTCAAGCGCTTCCCCAACGCCAAGACCTACGTCGACTGGCGGAAGTGCCTGGAGCAAAAAGACCTCGATGCCGTGGTCATTTGCACGGCCGACCACCACCACGCGTTCATCGCCAACTGGGCGTTGAACCGCAACCTCCACGTCTATTGCGAAAAACCGCTCGCGATCTCGGTGGAGGAAGCTCGCATCGTCAGGGCCAACTGGCTCAGCAAAAAGGGCAAGCTCGCCACCCAGGTGGGCATGCAACGCCACGCCTTTGAGAACTTCAACCGGGTGAGCGAATTGATCCGCGATGGCGCGGTGGGCGAACTGCAGGCCGCCATGGCCTGGGGCAACCGCCAGATCCGCCGCAAGGGCTACTATCCGGCCGAGGGCCAGCCGCCGGCCGGCTTCAACTACGACCTGTGGCTCGGGCCGACCCCCGCGCATCCCTACAACCCACACTATTTCGCCGGCGGCCCCGGCATGAACTGCCTGGAATGGAACATGTTCTGGGACTTCGGCGTCGGCCAGATCGGCGACATGGGCAGCCACACCATGGACTTGTTATGGAATGCGATCGACGCCGGCCTGCCGACCTCGATCGAGGCCAAGGGCGACGCCTTCAACCCCGACGTCACCCCGGTCGAATGCCAGTCGCACTTCGAGCATCCCGCCAATGACTGGCGCGGCCCGGTGCGCGTCAGCTGGTATCAGGGCGGGGTCATGCCACGCTCGCCCAAGTCGTCCATCGATTTGAAGGCCATCGGCCACGGTGCCATGTTCAAGGGCTCCAAGGGATTTCTCATCGCCGACTTCGAGTCGCGCATGCTGCTGCCATTCGGCGACAGCCCGGACTCGAGCTACTACAAGCGCCGTAGTCCGGCGGAGGTTCTGCCGCCGCTGGGCCACTTCCAGAAGCAATGGTTTGACGCCTGCAAGGATCCCAGCCGCAAGACCGCCTGTGACTTCGAATACAGCGGCAACATGATCGAGCAGATGTTGTTAGGCCTGGTCGCCTACCGCGTCGGCCAGAAAATCGACTACGACGGCAAGACCGGTCAGGTCACCAACTGCCCGGAAGCCACCGCCTTGCTGAGCCGCAAATACCGCGACGGCTGGGTGCTCAACGGCTGAGTGACCGCCCCTCGTGATGCCTCCAGACGGAATAATCGAGGACCACTGATTTCACTGATTGAACTGATTGTTAATAAGTTGCAATTCCGGTCCCGCTCACCAAAAAAGTGAGCCCATTAACTGCTAACTCGATTGGATTCTATCAGTGAAATCAGTGAAAAATCAGTTCAATCAGTGGTTTGAAAAAGCCGGCATGCCGATTCCCTTTTCCCACTTAGAATGACCCGACCCGCGCACGTCACCGTCTGGGGCGAGTTCCGCCACGAGCAAACCAACCCCAAGGTCGCCGCGATCTATCCGCACGGCATGCACGAGACGATCGCCGGGTTCCTGCGCGCGCAGCCGGATCTCACCGTCGCCACCGCCTGGCTCGACCAGCCGGAGCACGGGCTGACGGAAGCAGTGTTGGAGCGCACCGACGTGCTGGTCTGGTGGGGTCACATCGCCCACGGCGAGGTGGCCGACGCGGTGGTGGAGCGGGTCCAGCGCCGGGTGCTGGAAGGCATGGGCTTGATACTGCTGCACTCCGCCCACTACTCGAAAATCTTCAAGGCGCTGATGGGGACCAGTTGTTCGCTGAAATGGCGCGAGTCCACCGACAAGGAGCGGCTGTGGAACGTCGCCCCGCACCACCCGATCACCCGCGGCCTCGGCGAGTTTTTTGAGATCCCGGCGGAGGAGATGTATGGCGAGCCGTTCGGCATCCCCACTCCCGACGAGCTAATTTTCATCTCGTGGTTCACCGGCGGCGAGGTCTTCCGCAGCGGTGCCACCTGGCAGCGCGGCCACGGCCGCGTGTTCTATTTCCGGCCGGGCCACGAAACCTATCCGACCTACCACCACCCGGACGTCCAGCGCGTCATCACCAACGCCGCGCGCTGGGCCGCCGCCACCGTCCGCATCCCGGATGTTTGTCCGAACTCCCCCGCCCTCGAACCCCTGCCCGCCGACCCCGAGGCGGAGGCGCGCCCGACCGAGGGATTTCGATAGAACATCCACATTGCAGCTTGTGCCGGCCAAGATCCATCCTAGGTTGCCCGCCGTGAGACCCGTCGTTCAATTGCTCGCTTTATGGTTGGCGGCCCTGTGGCTGCCACTGACCATGCATTGCCAATTGGCGGCCTTGCATGGCTGCGACGAGGCTTCGCTCTGCTGCCAGAACCACGGCGGCTGCAGTGGCGGCGACGACTGCCAGTCGGACGTCTGCAACAGCATCGAGACCGGCAATTGTGTCGTAAACCGCGACCTGCTGACGGCACCCGCACCCTCCTGCGAACCCATCGGATGGTCGGAACCCGTGACCCGCCCACGCGGGCTGACGTCACCGCCAACTCTCAGTGAGACCACCGGCGCCCCGCCCGGGTGGAACCGGGTCTGGCAATTTGCTTTCCGCGCGGCACCTGCGCCGCGTGCGCCATCGGCCGTGAGCTGATGAGTCGCGGGTCGGGCATGGATGCCTGACAGAACCGGGCCGCCTCACTGGCTGCCCGTGATTGATGCGCCAGCAGTCACTTGGCTGGCGTCCATTTTTGAACTTGGAAATTTTTTATGCAGCAGGAACGATTGTCGAAATATTTAATTTGTCTGGGGGTGGCGGCGTCGGTGGTGACGCTGCCGGGTTGGGCGGCGGAAGCGCGGGCGGCGGGCGGCGGCGCGCTGTCGTTAGACCGGGCGCTGCGCCTGGCGGTGGCGCATAACCCGGACCTGCGGGCGGGCGCCGCGCGCCAGGCGGCGGCGGGCGGGCGCGCGGAGCAGGCCCGCGCGTGGCCGAATCCGGAGCTCGAAGTGTTCTCCCAAGACATGCCGGCCAACCGCTCGCGCATGTCGCAGGCGAAGCATATGGCTGGCATCTCGCAGGTGATCCCCTATCCCGGAAAAAAAGCCGCCGACATCGCGATCGGCACCGCCGGCGCGGCGATCGGATCCGCAGCCTGGCGCTTGCAGCGCCTGGAGCTGGTGCGGCAGGTGAAGATCGCCTACTGCCAGGTGCAGACCGCCGAACGCAGCGCCGCCGTGGCCGAGGACCTGGTCCAGGTGGCCGCCGCCGCCGCCACCGCCGCCGCCAAACGCAACGCCGCCGGCGAGAGCACCCTGCAGGAACAACTCCGCGCCGAAATCCAACTCGAGCAATCCCAAACCGAAAAAATCGAGGCCGGCCGGGAAGCCGCGGTGGCCCGCCAGGAACTGGTCTTGTTGTTAGGGCGGCCGGACTTGCGCGCGGCCCCGCTCACCGGCGCGCCTGACGAATCGGCCGACCTGGCGCTCATCCGCGTGCTGCCGGCGGCGTGGCTGGCCGGCCACCCGGCGATGGTGGCGGCGCGCGCGCGCCGCGACCAGGCGGCGGCGGCGGTGCGGCGTGCCGGGCTGGACCCGCTGCCCGACATCAAAGTGGGGGTGGCCGGGGGGCGCGACGAGGCGGCGGAGGAAAACCTGTTGGAGTTGCGCTTCACCGTTCCCCTGCCCCTGTTTGACCGGAGCAAGGGCAAGCGAATCGAGGCGCAGGCCGATCTGCAGGAAGCCGAGGCCGACAGCGCGGCCACCGAACAGCGCCTGATCGCCGAATGGCGCACCGCCGCCGCCCGCTATCTGGCCGCCTCCAAGCAGGTGGTCGCCCATCGCGAGCGGATCCTGCCCAAGAGCGCGCAAGCCTTGCGCCTGATCCAAAGCGGCTTCGATGAGGGCAAATTCGGCATCATCGACCTGTTGGACATCCAACGCACCACCGGCGAAGTCCAGCTCGTCTATCAACGCAAACTCCTCGAACTGAACGCCGCCCGCGCCGATCTGGAAGCGCTGACGCAGCCGGTCCCCGCGTTTTGACTGCATTTTGACCTGATCACGACCGACAACCCTGCGCAGGGAAATCCGAACCACTGATTTCACTGATTATACTGATTTTATATAGGTCGTTACGCCTTTTTCATCCACCCAGAAGGCAAAAGACCACCTGAGAAAAGATATCCATATTCTTCAGTGAAATCAGCGAAATCAGTGGTTCAAAAACCCTGAATCACCAACTCAACCATCCTTTCCAGGATAACCATGAACAATCATCTAACGCACAATATGAACCACATTTTCACAATCACCCGCGGCATGGCCGCGGCCTCCATCCTGTTAGTCCCGGCCTGCAAGCCGGCGGCCGGCGGCGCCGACAGCCATGCCGGCCACGCCCACGAGGGCGCGGGCGCGAAACCCGCCCACGTCCAGGGCGGGATCTGTCAGGAGCACCAGGTGCCGGAAGGCGCCTGCGGGATCTGCAAGCCCGACAAGATCGCCGGACTCAAACCGGGCGAATCCCTGCAATTGCGGCTCGCCGCCGGCGAATCGGCGGAGGTGGCCGGCGTCCGCACCGCCAAGCCTGCCGAGGAGCGGATCGCGGACGGGATCGAATGTTATGCGGAATTCGGCTTCGACCAAAACAAGTTCGCCCGCATCGCCGCGCCGGTGAGCGGGGTGATCCAGGAAGTGATGGCGGACCCCGGCAGCAAGGTGAGCGGCCACCAAACCGTGGCCCGGATCTGGTCGGCGCAAATCGCCGAGACCGTGGCCAAGGCGGCACTCACCCACCAGACGCTCGAGCGCGAACAAAAACTCCGCTCCCAACAGGTGACCTCGGAAAAGGACTTGCAGGAGGCGCAAGCCGCCCACCGCGCGGTTTGCCAGGGCCTGCGCACGCTGGGCTTCACCGAGGAGCAAATCGACGAGCTCAGCCGCAAGCCGCTGGAGGCGGTGATGTTGGATGCGCGCGCGCCCTTCGACGGGGAAATCACCAGCCGCAGCGCGGTGCGCGGGGCCATGGTGGAAGCAGGCGCGCCCTTGTTCACCCTCGCCGACCGCTCGCTGATGTGGGCCGACCTGGCGGTGCCCGAGACCGCCCTCTCCCGCCTGCTAGAAGGCCAGCAGGTCGAACTCACGGTGGACTCGCTGCCCGAGCGCAAATTCACCGGCCGCCTGACCTGGATCAGCGCCGAGCTCGACGAGACCACGCGCATGGTGCGAGCCCGCGCCGAAGTGCCCAACCCCGACGGCCGGCTCAAGGCGCGGATGTTCGCCAAGGCGCGGATTCTAACGGACACGGGGCGGGCCGCGCTGCTGGTGCCACCCGCGGCGATCCAGCGGGTCGACGGCAAGCCGTTGCTGTTTGTCAAACTGGCGCCCGACCTGTTCGACGCCCGGGCGGTGCGCCTGGGCGCGCGGGCCGGCGACGCATGGATCGTCGCCGAGGGGTTGAAGGCCGGCGAGGAGGTGGCCACCGAGCATGCCTTCGCCTTGAAATCGCAGCTGCTGATCTCGCGGCTGGGTGCCGGTTGCGCCGATGACTGAGAACTGAACCGCCCGATCCCATGCTCAACCATCTCATCTCATTCTCGCTCAAGAACCGGCTGTTAGTCTGTGTGCTCGCCGGCTTCCTGATCCTTTACGGCGGCCGGTCGCTGCTGAACCTGCCGGTCGACGCGTTTCCCGACACCACCCCGGTGCAGGTCCAGATCAACACCGTCGCCCCCGCCCTCAATCCGGAGGAGGCCGAGCAACAGATCACCATGCCCATCGAACAGGCAGTCAGCGGCCTGCCCGGCTTGTCCAACCTGCGCTCGATTTCCAAATTCGGGCTGTCCCAGGTGGTCGCCACCTTCGAGGACCGGACCAGCATCTATCTGGCACGGCAGTTGATCTCCGAGCGCCTGCAGGGCGTCGCCTTGCCCGAGGGCATCGGCCGCCCGGAGCTCGGGCCGATCTCCACCGGGCTGGGCGAGGTGTTCCATTACGCGGTGCGTTCCACCGATCCGGCGCGCTCGCTCACCGAGCTGCGCGAAATCCAGGACTGGGTGATCAAGCCGCAACTGCGCAAGGTGCGCGGCGTGGCCGAGGTCAACACCTGGGGCGGCCTGGAAAAACAATTCCACGTGGTGGTCGATCCGCCGCGCCTGCTCAAATACTCCATCACCTTCGAGCAATTGGCCGACGCCCTGCAGTCCAACAACCAGAACGTCGGCGGCGGCCAGGTGGTGCGGGCCGGCGAGTCGCTGCTGGTCCACGGCATCGGCCTGGCCACCGACATCCAACAGCTAGGCAACATCGTGATCACCGCCCACCAGGGCGCGCCGGTGCGGGTCAGCGACGTGGCCACCGTCCAGGTCGACCACGAGATCCGGCGCGGCGCGGTGACCGGCGGCGGGCGCGGCGAGATTGTGTTAGGCCTGGGCTTCATGCTGATGGGCGAGAACAGCGCGGTGGTCACCAAGGCGCTCAAGGCGCAACTCGCCGAGGTGCAAAAATCGCTGCCCGGCGACGTGCGGGTCGAGGTCCTCTATGACCGCACCGAGCTGGTCGACAAGGTGATCCGCACCGTCGAGGAAAACCTGGCGGTCGGAGCGCTGTTAGTCATTGCGGTGCTCTTCGGCTTTCTCGGCAGCCTGCGTGCCGGGTTGATCGTGGCGGCGGCGATCCCGCTCTCGATGTTGTTTGCCGGCGATCTGATGCTGCAATCCGGCATCGCGGCCAGCCTGCTGAGCCTGGGGGCGGTGGACTTCGGCCTGATCGTCGATGGCGCGGTGGTCATGATCGAGAACTCGATGCGCCGCCTCGCCGAACAACAACACAAGCTCGGCCGCGTGCTCACCGCCGAGGAGCGGCTGCACGTGCTGCACCTGGCGCCGTTGGAAGTGGCGCGGCCGGTGGCCTTCGGGGTGGGCATCATCCTGATCGTGTTTTTGCCGATCCTCGCGCTCGAGGGCGTCGAGGGCAAAATGTTCAAGCCGATGGCGCTGACCATGATCTTCGCGCTGGCGGGATCGCTGGTGCTCGCGCTCACCCTGGTGCCGGTGCTCGCCAGCCTGCTGCTGCCCAAGCGGGTCAAGGACCAGGAGCCGCTGCTGGTGCGCCTGGCGCACTTCCTCTACGCGCCGGTGCTGGGCGCGGCCCTGCGCCACCGCCGCCTGGTTCTGCTAGGCGCGGCGGGGCTGGTCGCCGGCGCCACCCTCCTCGCCCTGCGCACCGGCGGCGAATTCCTGCCCAAACTCGGCGAGCAGGCCATCGTCGGCACCAGCGTGCGCCTCGCCGGGGTTTCGGTCGAGGAAGCCGTGGCCCAAAACGACCGGCTCGAACAGCTTTTGTTAGAAAAATTCCCCGATGAGATCGCCAACATCTGGACCCGCCTCGGCACCGCCGAGGTGGCCACCGACCCGATGGGCATCGAGCTGTCGGACTTTTTCCTCGCGCTCAAGCCGCGCGAGCAATGGCGCAAGGCGCACACCCAGGCTGAATTGGTCCGGCAGATGAGCGTCTTCTTCGCCACCATGCCCGGCCTGACCGTCGCCTTTTCCCAGCCGATCGAAATGCGGATGAACGAGCTCATCGCCGGCATCCGCTCCGACATCGGGGTCAAGGTTTACGGCGACGACCTCACCCAGCTGCGCGACCTCGGGGCGGCGGTGCAAGCCGCGCTGGCCGCCATCCCCGGCGCCAGCGAGGCCACCGTCGAGCAACTCACCGGCCAGCCGGTGTTGCAGGTCAAGGTCGACCCGGAGGCGCTCGCGCGCCTCGGCGTGCCGGCCCGCAACGTGCTGGGCGTGGTGGAGATGGTCGGCACCCGCAAAGTCGGCGAGGTCCGCGAGGGCCAGCGGCGGTTTCCGTTAGTCATGCGCCTGCCCGACGCCCAGCGCGCCGATCCGGCCACCCTGGCGGCCACCCTGATTCCGACCGCGGCGGGCGCGGTGGTGCCGTTGCAGCGGGTGGCCACCGTGACCGAGAGCGAGGGCCCGGCCTCGATCAACCGCGAGTGGGGCAAGCGCCGGATCACGGTGCAGTGCAATGTCCGCGGCCGCGACGTGGCCGGCTTTGTCAAGGAAGCGCGGGCGAAAATCGCCGCCGCCGTGCCACTGCCGGAAGGCTATCACATCGAGTGGGGCGGGCAGTTTGAAAACATGGAACGCGCCAACCGCAAGCTCGCGTTCGTCGTGCCGCTCGCGCTGTCACTGATCCTCGTGCTGCTCTATTTCAGCCTGCGCTCGTTGCGCGACGTGGCCATCGTGGCCACCGGGATTCCGTTAGGAGCGGTCGGCGGAGTGGCCGCGCTGTGGCTGCGCGACATGCCCTTCACGGTCAGCGCCGGGGTCGGCTTCGTCGCCCTGAGCGGCGTGGCCATCCTCAACGGGCTGGTCCTGGTGTCGTTCATCAAACAACGGCTCGACGCCGGCGCGCCGCTCGAAACCGCGGTCCGCGAGGGCTGCCAGGCGCGGCTGCGCCCGGTGCTCATGACCGCCCTGGTCGCCGCCGTGGGCTTCATCCCGATGGCGGTCAACGTCGGCGTCGGCGGCGAGGTCCAGCGCCCGCTGGCCACCGTGGTCATCGGCGGGCTCGTCAGCAACACGCTTCTAACGCTCGTGGTGCTGCCGGTGCTCTACTGCAGCGGCGGCCGGCGCAAGCGCGCGGCCGGCCAGCAGCGCGGCTGCTAGAGAGAAGGCGGTCAAGCGGGCCATGGCGCCGGGCGGAACCATCACTCGGCGGCCTGGCCCTTGCGCGCCAGCCAGATCGGCAGCAGGCGCGTCTTCTTGGCGTCCGGCGACGCCGGCACACTGAATTCCGCCACCTCAAAGCCCGACCCCTGCAGCCGCCGGGTGAGATTGGCCACCGGCCGCGACCCGGCAATCGCCAGCAGCCCGCCGGCCTGCAGCGCCTCGTAGGCTGCCGCCACCCACCGCCGCTCGTCCACCCACGGGCGGTTGCGCGGACCGGTGGGCGAGGCGTCCAGATGCAGCAGGATGGCGTGGAGCATGCCGGCCTGGCGGATCAGCGCCGCCGGGCTGCAGTCGTGCTCCAGCACGACGCGCGGGTCGGTCAGCAGCGGGCTATCAGGCAGATGCTCGCGGTGCCAGTCGGCCAGGGCGGTGAGAGGCTCGGCCACGATGAAGGTGGCGCGCTTCTGGCGGAGTTCGGCCGCGACCGCGGCCAGCGCGTGGCCGAGCCCGAGGCCGGCGAGCCAGATCTTCGGTTGGCGGGCGGGCCGGAACGGCGCGCTGGCGAGCCGCGCCAGCTCCTCCTCGGCGGCGCGGGTGGCCGGGCCGCAGATCTGCTGGCCGTGGATGAGCAGCGACTTGCGCCCGTCATGCTCCTGCAGGGTGAGCGTGCTGCCGTCGGGCAATCGGATTTCTGCGAGAGTGATTCGTGGTTTCATGGAGCTGGGGCATTGCCTTGCCGCAGCGGGTGTAGCCGATGCCCCCCGTTCTGTCCACTCAACCTATTTTGTTAGCACGGAGCGACGGCCCCGGTGCGGGCTATCACAAGAAAACCCCGGCCGCGAATGGCCGGGGTTTTTTTTTGGTTTTGGGGTTGGGTGGCAGGAGGCCGGAGCCTCCCGCAATCACAGCGAGCCTTTGAGCACCGACGAGGGCTTGAAGCCCACCGACTTGGAGGCGGCGATCTTCATGGACTCTCCGGTTTTCGGGTTGCGACCGATGCGCGCGGCGCGCTTCTTGACCTCAAAGGTGCCGAATCCGATGATTTGGACCTTCTTGTCTTTCTTCACGCCTTTGGCGATGGAGGACAAGACGGCGTCGAGGGCTTCGTCGGCAGAGCGTTTGGTGGCGTCTTTCCCGAGGGCGGCTTGGATGGCTTCAATAAGTTCGGCTTTATTCATGGCAACGGAAGCTTGTGCGGTTGGGGTATGGGGTTGGCAAGCCCAAATCCCTTGAAACCACAGGATTTTTTTGCAGCGCCGCACCGACCGCCGGGCGCGGGGCGGGGTTGCCGCCGCCGGGGCTGCCGGCGGCGGGGCGCCCGCACTGGCGTGTTAGATCCGGTTAGGCCGCCGCGCCGGCCGGCCTGGGCGGGTGCCCGGGCCGCGACTCCGGCGCCGGCGGCTGGCGCTGATGGCACTGATGGTTAGTTTGTTATGGAGACGCGCCCGCTCCCGTGGCCGCTGCGCGGATGGACGATTGGGGTGGCCGCGTGGATATCAGCGGCCGCCCGCGCCGCCCGCGCCGCCGGGGCCGGCTGGGTGCTGCCCGTGGAGCGTCGGCCCGGGCGCGCGCGGGCGGCCGGATCCGCCCGCGGGCAAAAAAACAGAAACTTTTCAGGAATAGAACTTGCGGGGTTTCCCCAGCTCATTAAATTGTCGGCCCGCGCCTGCCCATGCGCAGCGCTCCCAGGCATGACCCGTCGCCCGATCACCCTCACTCTAATGGCTTGGCTGTTTGGCCTGGCACCGCTGTTTGCGTCCGGAGAAGGCGAGCACGAGGTCCTGCCGCTGTATGCGCAGCGGCTGTGGGACACCCTGCCGATCACCAACTCCATGATCATGGTGTGGGTTGCGGTGGCCGCCATCATCGTCTTCTGCCAACTGGCGACGCGCAAAATGGCGCTGGTGCCGGCCGGGTTGCAGAATTTCGCCGAGTGGACCGTCGAGTCGTTGTATGATTTCCTGGGCGGGTTGTTGGGGGATCGCCTCAACCGGCGGGTGTTCTGGTTCCACGGGTCGGTGTTCCTGCTGATCCTGATCAACAACTACATTGGACTGGTTCCCGGCGTGGGCACAATCGGCTGGCGCACGGTGGATAGCCAGGGTCATCACGCGTTTCTGCCGCTGCTGCGCGGCGGCAATGCCGACCTCAACATGACGGCGGCCATGGCGCTGAGCTTCGCGCTGTTATGGTTTTACTGGGCTGTTTCGGAGAATGGCTTGAAAGGGTTTCTCGCCCACCTGTTTGCGCCCAAGGGCGAGTTCAAGGGGCTGATGCTCATTTTCATGGTGCCGGTGTTCCTGTTTGTGGGGGTGCTGGAAGTCATCTCCATCGCGATCCGCCCGATCGCCCTGACGTTCCGTCTGTTTGGCAACATCTACGGCGGCGAACAAACGCTCGAGACGGTGATGGGGCTCGTGCCCAAGCCGCTGGCCTTCCTGCCGGCTCTGCCATTCTACTTCCTGGAGCTGCTCGTCGGCTTCATCCAGGCCCTCGTTTTCATGCTGCTCTGCGCGGTGTTCCTCAAACTCATTTGCGATCACGGCGACGAAGAGCCCCACTAACCCCCTTCCGCCGGCAGACCATGGCACACCCGTGGGGCCGGCAGAAACCACAACCCCAACACACCTAATAACATCATGACATTATATCATATCGCTGTCGCGCTCGCGGCGCTCGGCGCCGGTCTCGGCATCGGATTCGTCGGCTCCAAGGCAGCTGAAGCCACCGGTCGCAACCCTGGTGCGGCAACCCCGATTCTGGTGGCCTCGATTATTTTCGCCGCCCTGATCGAAGGGGTCTTCCTCATCACGGTTTTCGTCGTCAGCAAGTAATCTCCCAGCCGCACGCGTCCCTTGGCGCGTGCGGCCTTCCCTCAGTCATCCACCCGCCATGATCACCTTCCTCGCTACCGCCGCTGCCGAGCAATCCGGCGCATTTGAAATCATCCAGAAATCCTTCGATTTGGGCGGATGGTCATTTGTCGCGCAGGTGATCAACTTTTTCATCGTCATCTGGGTGCTCAAGAAGTTCGCCTTCGGGCCGATCCAGGTGATGCTCGAACAACGCCGCGAGCGCATCGCCGAGGGCGAGGACAAGCTCAAGCGCATCGAGCAGCAACTCGCCGACTCCGAGCAAACGACCGCCGCGGCCATCGCCAAGGCCAATGAGGACGCCGTGCGCCTGATCAACGAGGCCAAGCAGGGCGCCACCGCCTTCACCGAACAAAAGGCCCAGGAGGCCATCGCGCAGGCCCATCAGATTTTAGCCAAAGCAGAGACCGCCGCCAAGGCGGACCGCGACCGCCTCGGCGCGGAGTTGAAGCGCGAGTTCGGCCGCTTGGTCGCCGCCACCACCGCCCAGGTCACGGGCAAGGTCCTCACCGCCGACGACCAGAAGCGCATCAACGACGACGCGCTCGCCCAGGTTGAAGGCTGACTTCCCGGGATCCCACCTCACCGCCCATGAAAATTTCCAAAACCGCCGCCGTGACCGCCCGCCGCCTGTTCGGGCTGTGCCAGTCGGCCGGCCGGCTCGATGACGCCAGGCTGCGGATGGTGGTCACCCGCTTGATCGAAGCCCAGCCGCGCGATTACCGCGCCGTGCTCGCCGCGCTCCAGCGCCTGACGCGCCTCGAACTCGACCGCCGCAAGGTGACGGTGGAAAGCGCCGTCGAGCTCGACGCGGCGACCCGCCAGCGGGTGCTCGCCGGCCTGGCCACGCCCTACGGCACCGACCTGGTGGCCGAATATCAGACCAACCCCTCCCTGTTAGGCGGGTTGCGCATCCGCGTCGGCAACGACGTGCTCGACGGCTCGGTTCAAGGTCGCCTCGACCGCCTGGCCAACGCCTTTTAATCCGCTTCCATCCCCGCTGAATCCCGCACCCTGATCCCCAGTCAATTTTCCTTATGAGCAGCATCCTCCAGGAACTCGAACAACAAATCGCCGGCATCACCGCGGCCGTGGAAAAATCCAACATCGGCACGGTCCGCCAGGTTGGCGACGGCGTGGCCAAGGTCGAAGGACTCTCCGACGTCATGCTCAACGAGATGATCGACTTCGGTGGCGGCGTCACCGGCATGGCCCTCAACCTTGAGGAAAGCGAAGTCGGGGTGGTGCTGCTGGGCGACTACGCCGCGGTCAAGGAAGGCTCCGAGTGCCGCACCACCGGCAAGCTGCTGTCGGTGCCGGTCGGCGAGGCCTTGCTCGGGCGGGTGGTCAACGCGCTCGGCCAGCCGATCGACGGCAAGGGCGAGATCGCCGCGGCCGCCAACTATCCGATGGAAAAAATCGCGCCGGGCATCATCAAGCGCAAGTCGGTGTCGGTGCCGGTCCAGACCGGGATCATGTCGATCGACGCGATGATCCCCATCGGCCGCGGCCAGCGCGAACTCATCATCGGCGACCGCGCCACCGGCAAGACCACCATCGCGGTGGACACCATCATTTCGCAGGCCCAGCAGAACAAGGCCGCCGAGCAGGGCAAGCTCCAGAACCACAAGCCGCTCTACTGCATCTATGTGGCCATCGGCCAAAAGCTCTCCAACGTCGCCCGGATCCACAAGATCCTTGAGGACGCCGGCGCGATGGAATACACCACCATCGTTTCGGCCTCGGCCTCGGACGCCGCGGCGATGCAGTATATCGCGCCCTACGCCGGTTGCGCGATCGCCGAGTATCTGATGGACAAGGGGCAGGACTGCCTGATCGTGTTTGACGACCTCTCCAAACACGCCGTCGCCTACCGCCAGGTGTCGCTGATCCTGCGCCGCCCGTCCGGCCGCGAGGCCTATCCGGGCGACGTGTTCTACCTCCACTCCCGCCTGCTGGAGCGCTCGGCGCGCCTGTCCGCCGCCGCCGGCGGCGGCTCGCTCACCGCCCTGCCGATCATCGAAACCCAGGCCGGCGACGTCTCCGCCTACATCCCGACCAACGTGATTTCCATCACCGACGGCCAGATCTATCTGGAAACCGACCTGTTCTACCAGGGCGTCCGGCCCGCCATCTCCGTCGGCCTGTCGGTGTCGCGGGTCGGCTCCGCCGCCCAGACCAAGACCATCAAGTCGGTCGCCGGCACCACCAAGCTCGACCTGGCGCAGTTCCGCGAGCTGCAGGCCTTCGCCCAGTTCGGCTCCGACCTGGACGCCCAGACCAAGAAGAAGCTCGAGCGCGGCGCGCGCATCGTGGAGCTCTTCAAGCAGAACCAATACAGCCCGCTGGCCATGGAGATGGAATGCATCTACCTGTTTGCGATGCAGAACGGTTACTTCGACGATGTCGCGGTGGCCGAGGTCAAGCGCTTCCAGGCCGCGCTCGGCGAGTTCTTCAGCACCCGCAAGGGCGACCTGCTGGACAAGATCCGCAACGAAAAGCCCGACCTCAAGAAGGACGCCGCAATGGTTGATGCCGTCAAGCTGGCCGTCGAGGATTTCAAGAAGGGCTGGAAATGAGGTTAGACGTTATGGGCTGAAAGTTATTTGGAAATGACCACCACTCACTCCCAGTAGCCGCCAACCCGCCACGCGTAACTTATAACTCTTAACTTTTCACTCTACCCCAATGGCCAACCTCCGCGACATCCGCCGACGCATCAAGTCGGTCAAGAACACCGCGCAAATCACCCGCGCGATGCAGCTGGTGGCGTCGGCCAAGATGAAAAAGGCGCAGGACCAGGCGCTGGCGGGCCGGGCCTACGCCCAGCAGCTCACCCAGATGTTGTTTGATATCCGGCGCAACTTCACCGAGGACTCTCATCCGCTGCTCCAACAGCGCGAGGGCAAGCGCGAGTTGGTGCTGGTGATCTCGACCGACAAGGGCCTGTGCGGCCCGCTCAACACCAACCTCGCGCGCAAAATCAGGGCGCTGACCTCGCCCGACGCCCATTTCGTCACCGTCGGGCGCAAGCTGCGCATCTTCTGTGAGAAGCTCGGCAGCCAGGTGATTGCCGACTTCACGGTCAAGGATCCGGTGCCGTTCTCCCAAACCCGGCCGATCGCCAAGTTCATCACCGGCCAGTTTCTCGACGGGCATTATGACAAGGTTTCGATCGCCTTCACCAGTTTTGTCAACACGCTGCGCCAGGAGGCGGAGGTGGTCACGCTGCTGCCGATCCAGGGCCATCGCCAGGGCGAGGAGCAGGCCTTCGAATCCGTGGGCAAGGGGTTCTCGGTGGAACAACACCAGCAGGACCCGTTCCTCGACTACACCTTCGAGCCGGGAGCGGCCGAGGTCTTCGCGACCATCCTGCCGCTCTACGTCAACTACGAAGTCTTCCAGGCCCACGTCGAGGCCCGCGCCTCCGAGCACTCGGCGCGGATGGTCGCGATGAAGGCCGCCACCGACAACGCCAACAAGTTCATCAAGGAACTCACCCTCGAATATAACAAACTCCGCCAAGGTGCGATCACCTCCGAACTGCTTGAAATCACCACCGCCATGAAGGCGATGGAGTGACCGGGCTTGGTTTCCCTTGATCCACCGCCATTGCAAGTCCAGACTGCCACATGAAAATCGTTACCGAAAACGAAGCCGTCGCCACGCTTTCCAGCCTGGCGGCGATGGCTTGCGAGTCCCACGAACCCGTGTTCATCGCGCGGGATGGCGGCGAGCCGGTCGTGCTGATTTCCCTTAGCGATTACCAAAGTGGTGACGAAACCGAATACCTGCTTAGCTCGCCCGCCAACGCCACCCGCTTGTTCAAATCCCTCAACGATCTGCGCGGCGGCATCCCCGTCACCGAACGCGAACTGATAGAACCGTGAAGATCCGTTTCGACGCACAGGGCTGGCAGGACTACATCCATTGGAGTGAAACCGACCGGCGCATCACCCGCAGAATCAATGCTCTCATCAAAGACATCACCCGTGACCCATTCGCCGGCATCGGCAAGCCGGAACCCCTCAAACATCAGTTTGCGGGTTTCTGGTCACGGAGAATCGATGGCGAGCATCGCGTGATCTATCAAGTCCAGGACGAAACCGTTATTATCATCCAGTGCCGCTTCCACTACGAACGCTGAACCATTGAGCCTGATTACCCTACTTCAACCCCACCTTTTCCCATGAGCAACCAAGGATCCATCGTCCAGATCATCGGCGCCGTCATCGACGCCGACTTCTCCAAGGCCGGCAAACTGCCTGAAATCTTCAACGCGTTGGAAATCCAATACGTCCTCAACGGCGTGGACACCAAGCTCGTGCTGGAGGTCCAGCAACATTTGGGCGACGGCTGGCTGCGGGCGGTCGCGATGTCCACCACCGACGGGCTGAAGCGCGGGATGCTGCTCACCGACACCGGCAAGCCGATCGCCGTGCCGGTTGGCAAACAGGTGCTGGGGCGGATTTTCAACGTCACCGGAGATCTGGTGGATGACAACGTGCCGATCGAGGACGACACCTTCCGCTCGCCGATCCATCGCCCCGCGCCCTCGTTCACCGAGCAATCGGCCAACACCGAAGTGCTGGTCACCGGGATCAAGGTGATTGACCTGATCTGCCCGCTGCTCAAGGGCGGCAAGGGCGGCATGTTCGGCGGTGCCGGCGTCGGCAAGACCGTCGTCATCATGGAGCTCATCAACAACATCGCCAAGGCCCACGGCGGGTTCTCGGTGTTCGCCGGGGTCGGGGAACGGACCCGCGAAGGCAACGACCTCTACTGGGAAATGATCGAGTCCGGCGTCATCGCCACCGAGAAGGACGCCAACGGCCATCCCAAGCTCAATGACAAGGGCAACCCGGTTCTAACCGAGGGATCGAAGGTGGCGCTGTGTTACGGCCAGATGAACGAGCCTCCGGGCGCCCGGCTGCGGGTCGCGCTCTCGGCGCTGACCATGGCCGAGCATTTCCGCGACGAGGACAACCAGGACGTGCTGCTGTTCGTCGACAACATCTTCCGGTTCTCGCAGGCCGGCTCCGAGGTCTCCGCCTTGTTAGGCCGGACCCCTTCGGCCGTGGGCTACCAGCCGACCCTGTCCGAGGAAATGGCCGGCCTCCAGGAACGCATCACCTCCACCAACAAGGGCTCGATCACCTCGATCCAGGCGGTGTATGTGCCGGCCGACGACTTGACCGACCCGGCCCCCGCCAACACCTTCGCCCACTTGGACGCCACCGTGGTGCTCGAGCGCTCGCTGGCCGAGCAGGCGCTGTTCCCGGCGGTCGACCCGCTCGCCTCGACCTCCAAGGCGCTCGCCCCCGACATCGTCGGCGCGGAGCACTACCGCGTCGCCCGCGGCGTCCAACAGGTGCTCCAGCGCTACAAGGACCTGCAGGATATCATCGCCATTCTCGGCATGGACGAACTCTCCGATGAGGACAAAACCTCGGTCTTCCGCGCCCGCAAGATCCAGCGCTTCCTGACCCAACCGTTCCACGTGGCCGAGGTCTTCACCAACGTCTCGGGCGTCCTCTGCACCATCGAGGACACCGTCAAGGGCTTCGCCGAAATCCTCGACGGCAAGCTCGACAACGTGCCCGAAGGCAACTTCTACATGAAGGGCAATATCGACTCAGTCTCAAGAGACTGAGTCGGATGCTGAATTTTGAATGTTGGATGATGAATTCCGGCCTCTTCCATTGATTCAAAATTCATAATCCAAAATCCAAAATTCAAGATTTCCCACGCCATGCCACTCCACCTTGATATCGTCACTCCCGAGAAGAAGGTCTTTTCGGACACCGTGGACAACGTCTATCTGCCGGGAGCGGAGGGTGAGATCGGCGTGCTGCCGATGCACGCCGGGCTGGTGACCGCGCTCCAACCCGGCGAGCTGCGCTACTTCCACAACGGCCAGACCGTCACCCTCGCCATCGGCTCCGGCTTCGCCGAAATCACCCAGACCAAGGTGGTCGTGCTCACCGACATGGCGTTGGGCGAGGCGGAAATCGACGTGCGCAGCGCGGAGGAGGCGATCCAGCGCGCCCAGGAGGCGCTGCAGGCCGTCGAGCACAGCATGGATGCCGAGGAGGTCGCCTATCTGCAGGGGATCATTTCCAAGTCCACCGCCGCGATCCGCTTCAAGCGCAGGCATCACGGCTAACGGGCGTGTCGGAGAAAGTGAAGGCTTGTGTTGAGCCCGGGATGCGGTAGGTTCTCCTGACATGAAAACCAAAATTCTTTATTGTTTGCCGGCGGTCCTGTTGTTCACGTCCTGCGCGCAGGACACCATGACCGGAGACACCTATTCGCGCAACGAGGCCCGTCAGGCGCAATCAGTCAGCAAGGGCCGCATCACCTCGATCCGGCCGGTGAAAATCGAAGGCGACCACACCGCCGGCACGATCGTCGGCGGCTTGGCGGGCGGTCTGCTCGGCAGCCAACTCGGCGGCGGCAGCACGGCACACACCGCCGGAGCCGTCGGCGGCGCTCTGGTCGGCGGGGCGATCGGGTCCCATGCGGAGCAAGCGATGGGCTCGCGCAACGGTATCGAAATCAGCGTGCGCCTCGATCACGGCGGCAGCATCGCCGTGGTCCAGGAAGTCAGCCGCAACGAGCAATTCCAGGTCGGCGACCGGGTTCGCGTCCTGTCCTCGGGCGGCCGCACCCGGGTCAGCTTCTAACTTTCCTGAAGGCAGAGGGGGACGACTCGTCCACCTCTGCCAGAGGAGCTCCGCCAAGGCCAGTTTCCGCGGATCCGATCCCTTCAGCCGGGTCACTTGTTGTGCGTCCAGACCCGCCGCCGCCGTCCGGCCACGGTGTCCGTCAGATCGACGCGCCCCATGCCCGCCTCAGCGGCAAGCCACAGCGGACGTCGCCCGGGCGGCAGCGCCGAATGCTGTCAATCTAGCACTCTTGGTTATTTAAATAGAGGCTCCGGGCAGAATGCCCGGGCCACCGTGGCGCGCGGGCATTCTGCCCGCCGCCGCTGCCTGTTTCGTTCTTGCATCGACTAAGTCATCAGTAGTGGACGGCCCGCCCGTGTGCATCTCCATCGCCAACGGGCGGGCTGGCGCTCCATTATCGCGGACTTGCTCCGCATATTTTGGCAAATTCCGGGCGATTTCATCCTTGTCGTTGCCAGATTGCATGTGACCCGCTCAACTGGTCACGCTATGAGCACTTCACAAACTACGCACGCCGCCCTGCAGAAATGGGTGAGCGAGATTACCGCCCTGTGTACGCCTGACTCCGTCGAATGGTGTGATGGATCGCAAGCCGAATGGGACCGCCTCACTTCCCTGCTGGTTGATAAAGGCACGTTCACCCGCCTCAACGCCCAGACCCGCCCGAATTGCTTCCTGGCCCGTTCGACCACCTCGGATGTCGCCCGCGTTGAAGAGCGCACTTACATCTGCTCGGAAACCAAGGACGGCGCCGGCCCCACCAACAACTGGACCGACCCCGCTGAAATGCGCGTCAAGCTCGCGGAAAAATTCAGCGGTTCGATGAAGGGCCGCACGATGTATGTCATTCCGTTTTGCATGGGCCCGCTGGATTCGCCGCTGGCCAAGATCGGCGTGGAAATCACCGACAGCGCCTACGTCGTGACCAACATGCGCATCATGTGCCACATGGGTGCCCACGTCCTCAAGCGCCTCGAAGA
>JBAXBG010000017.1:0-28990 GCA_037142115.1 Verrucomicrobiota bacterium
TGAAGAGTCCGCCTGAAGGCGGGACTACGTACGCTGGAAGCAACCTTTCTTGGGGAGGTATGTCGTGCCGACCTCAAGCGGCTTTTGCAGCACGGCTTGCACTGACTTCTTCATCAGTCTAATCAGAGGCTCTCATTTCCGATCCGGCGCTGACGGGGGCACGTCGTTAGGGCGGCAAATGATGATGCCGGCGTGTTTGGAGGCACCGTTGAGATAGTCGGTGATCGGGCGGTCGATGATGGTCATGTGGCCCTTGTCGCGGTCCGAGGTGGCGTGGGAAAAATACGCGCGGTTGTTGAGGCGCATGATCAGCCCGACATGTGAGGTGTAGCCGCCGGGCTCGTTGGTGGTGATGGCGCAGATGTCGCCGTTGCGGAGGTAGTTCTCGGCGGCCCGGACCTTGGCCTTGGGCACATGATAGACGGGCAGCAGCGACACCCGCGCCTCGATTTGGCCCATCGGCTGGATCAGCGACGGGTTGGCGCGCAGGTAGCGGTAGTTTTTCCACTGCACGGTCATTTCGCGGATTTCGCGGTGGAGGCGCACGGCGCCGGGGATGCGGGCGGTGATGTTGGAGGCATAGCCGCGGCGCTCGTTGTCCGAAAAAACCGCCTCCAGATGGTGCATCCGGCTCAGATAACTGCCGGTGCAGACCCCGTTCCAGTAGCGCTCGATCTCGAGCATCTGCAGCAGGTCCACCGGCTGATAGGGCGCCGGCTTGTAACGCAGCATCCGGGCGAAGGCCAGGGCGTTTTCGTAATAGGTCCAGCAGTCCATGCCCAGCAGATTGGCCACCGGCGACTCGATCCGGTCATCCACTTCCAGGGTGTAATGGACGTAGGGCGTGCCGATCATTTCGCGGGCCACCAGGATCGTGCGCTCGCCGAGCGGGAGGTTGCGCCAGTTACCCCGCTCCGCCTTGGCCACGAGGGCTTGGAACTTCGCCTGGCCTTGGAAGACGGTGCTCATCGGCAAGCGCGGGGCGGTGAGCGGTGGCACCGCCCGCGCATCCATGGCCCCAGCCACCGCGGTGCCAGCCAGCACGGCCCACAGTCCAATCCACTTCAGTTGCATGGACTGTGGATAGCGCGGTTTGGCGCCCAGAGCAAAGCGAACCTTTGCCAAGCGCCGGGATGATTCTCCAAGCCGGCGATCGCGACGATCCTTCCGACCAAGCGAGACCGAAAAATAGAACCACAGATGAACAGGAGAGACGCAGATTCTAAGAGAGTTACGAAAAATGGTGCATCCCCCTGTTGAGGGAGCCGCACATCATCTGTGAACGTTTTATTATCAACTCTTGATCTGCGTAAATCCTGTTCATCTGTGGTTTATAGAATGAACATGACGCGCGTGGACAACGACAACCGAGTGAAGCAGATCGCCGTGGGGGTGGGCATCCTGACCGTGCTGACGGTGGCGTTTTGCGGGACTCTGGTGGGTTGGCGCCACGTGCCCGGCTTGGCGGGTGAGTGGCTGGGGCTGATCGTCGGGGTGATGACGACGCCCTTTTTGCTTGAAGCGTCGTTTGTGATTCTCGGGCTGACGGTGGTGCTGGTGCTCAACTCTTGGCACCGTCGGCGCTCCGGCGACGACTGGGTCGAATTGGACCCGTCGCAATTCTTGCCTTGCGCTGGTCCGGGGGATGGCGGATCAATGGCGGCCATGAGTGATGAGTTGGTGACGATGAACCTGGTGCACTTTGTCAAAATGGCCTACGGCGATGTCCCCTGGCTGCGAAGCTTGGCCTGCGATTTTTTCCGCGAAACGCGCGCCCTCATCCCCCAGTGGCTGACGCTCATTGAGGCGAGGAATTGCGAGGAATTGCGCGTGGAGTTGCACCGCTGCAAGGGCGGCGCTTCCTTGTTCGGCTTCGAGCGGCTGGTGGCGATGCTCGGAATCTGCGAAAGCCCGATGGCGGTGGAGACCGGCGGCTTCGACGTGGCCGCATTCGAGCGCGAACTCGCCGCGGCGGAACGCGCGCTCGCCGCCATGACCGAATCCGTGGCATGAGCGCACCCGGCGGGCCGTCCCCGGCCAAGGAACTGCGCTTCACCCGTTCCGGCCAGGCGGCCGGGTTCTGGGTGCTCGCCGCGGTGGCCGCGGCCGCCGCCGCCACGCTGGCGGCGACCTCGATCTATCGGGCAGACAACCCGCAATTGCCGCACCCGGCCTGGGCGCTGGTGCCTCTGGCGCTGGCCGGGCTGGCGGCGCGGCTGGCGGCGGGCATGACGCGCCACGCCTATCTGATTCTAACCCCCCTGGGGATCGAGATCCTGCCGTTGTTCCGCCCGGCGGCGGGGATGCGGCTCGTCGTCTGGCAGGAAGTGGCCGCCGCGGAGACCAACGCCGCGCTGACCGTGCTGACCCTCCATCACGACGCGGCCAAAACCTCGGGCATCCACCTCTCGCTGCGGCCGATCCGCGCCGACCTGCGCGCGCTGGCGGCCCGGGCGGTCATCGGGCGGGTGGCGGAGCAGCAATGAACCGCGGGCCGCGCGGCTGAAGTCGCCGCTTGTGCTTGGGCACCTTGCGGGCCATGAAACCTCCCGAGTCACATCCAGATTTACCGCAAAGCCGCAGAGGTCGCAGAGTCTCGCAAAGGATGATTTTTGTTCACAAGAGGAGTCCATGGCTCTGCGATCCTTTGCGACTCGGCGGTTCCAAGGTGGTGGAGGAGGGCATCGCGGCTTGCCATGAGCGCATCGGGCATGTTTTCTGCTTCAGGGCAATGGCTGGACGCGCGATTGCCTCCCTCATTCCTTCCCATCTCCTGTATGTCCCGCAAAACGAAAATCATCTGCACGCTCGGCCCGGCCACGGAGTCCGAGGAAATGATCGGCAAGCTCATGGACGCCGGCACCGACGTGTTCCGGCTCAACATGAGCCACGCCAAACATGAATGGGCCGCCGGACTGGTCAAGATCGTCCGCCGCCAGGCCCAGCAACGCCAGGCGCACATCGCGGTGCTCTTTGACCTCACCGGGCCGTCGATCCGCACCGGCGATTTGCCGCAGCCGATCACCCTGGTGGAAGGCGACGTGGTCGAGTTCCGCAAGTTGGACGCCGCCGCCAGCGTGGAAAAATCCACCACCGTCAACTACGACGGGTTGATGGGCGACGTGGCGGTGGGCAACACGCTGGTGGTGGACAATGGCGCGCTGCTGATGCACATCGACGTGGTCGAAACGGACCGGATTCTGTGCCGGGTGATGACCCCGGGCATCATGGGGTCGCGCCGCCACATCAATCTGCCCGGGGTGCGCCTGAACCTCCCCGCGCTCACCCAAAAAGACCACCGGGACCTGGCGCTGGCCGTGGAATGCGAGGCGGACTACATCGCCGGCTCGTTCATCCGCGATGGGGCCCACGTTCAGGAGTTGCGCAATGCGATGCGCGCCTTGGAAGGGGATGCCCAGATCATCGCCAAGATCGAGGACCAGGAAGCCCTCAAAAACATCGACGCCATCATTCAGGAGTCCGACGTCATCATGATCGCCCGCGGCGACCTCGGCACCGAGGTCGAGTTTGAGGAGTTGCCGATCATCCAGCGCAAAATCATCAAGCGCTGTCACGAACTGGGGACTCGCGTGATCGTGGCCACCCAACTCCTCGAGTCGATGATCACCAACCCGACGCCCACCCGCGCGGAGGTCACCGATGTGGCCAACGCCGCCTACGAGGAAACCGACGCCCTCATGCTCTCCGGGGAAACCTCGGTCGGCCGCTACCCCGAACGCTGCGTCGAGGCGCTGGTGCGCATCGCCAAACGCATCGAACGCTCCGGCGGCCATGGGTTCAGCCTGGGCATGCTGCTGCGCAACGAGCGCCAGAAATCCGCCCGCGCCGCGGTCACCCTGGCCGATTCGATGCCCGACGCCTGCATCGTGGTGCTTACCCGCTACGGCGTGCTCGCCAACCTGGTCGCCTTGCTCCGCCCGCGCACGACGTGCTTCTATGCGGTCACGCCCAAGGAAACCGTCTGCCGCAAGCTGGCACTGACCCGCGGGGTGCGCGCCATCAAGCTGTCGTTCTCGTCGGGCATTGAGGAAACCATCCAGCGCGTGATCCGCCAGTTACTCGAGGACAAGCGGGTGCTGCCCGGCGCGCCGATCGTGATCGTCTCCGACATTCTCTCCGACCATTTTGCGGCCAATTCGATCCTGCTGGTCCACGCCTGATTTCGATGCCGTGGGGTCACGGCGGCTTTCAACTTTCAGCTTTTACCACTCATGTCACTCCTCCTCATTGCTGGTCGTGAATTCCGCTCCCGCCTGTTTCTTGGCACCGGGAAATTTCCCTCCAACGAGGCGATGCGCGACGCGCTGGCGGCCAGCGGCACGGAAATCGTCACCGTCGCCCTGCGCCGGGCCGATCTCAGCGGCAGCCACGACCCGTATGCCAACATCCTGGAATTCATCGACCCGGCGAAATACCTGATCCTGCCGAACACAAGCGGCGCGATGAATGCCGCCGAGGCCGTGCGCCTTGCACGCCTCGCCGCCGCCGCCGGCCTGCCCAAGTGGATCAAACTCGAAATCCACCCGGATCCGACCTATTTGCTGCCCGATCCGATCGAAACCCTCAAAGCCGCCGAGATCCTGGTCAAGGAAGGGTTCGTCGTGTTGCCCTACATCAATGCCGACCCGGTGCTCGCCAAGCGCTTGCAGGAAGTCGGCACCGCCGCAGTCATGCCGCTGGGCGCTCCCATCGGCTCCAACCGCGGCCTCGCCACCCGTGACCAAATCCGCATCATCATCGACCAGGCGATCGTGCCGGTGGTGGTCGATGCCGGCCTGGGTGCCCCCAGCCACGCTGCCGAAGCCATGGAGCTCGGTGCCGACGCCGTCCTGATCAACACCGCCATCGCCATCGCCAGCGATCCGTCGCGCATGGCCAACGCCTTCCAGTGGGCGGTGCGCGCCGGCCGCGAAGCCTACGAACTCGGCCTGCCCGAGGCCAGCGCCCACGCCCACGCCACCAGCCCGCTGACCGGGTTTCTGGGGTGAAAAGTGCGATTCGGCGCGATGCGTCCGCCTGAAGGCGGGACTACATACTTCGCCAAGCACGCCGCTTTCGGCGTAGGTAGTCCCGCCTTCAGGCGGACTTTAAGCATCGCCCGGCGGTGCCGCCGACGGTTCGCAAAATGCGTCGGGCGCTCGGCATATTGTGTTTTTCACGCGGCAATTTGTCTTTCTGCTTCCGTTCGGCGCGGCATTTCTCAAGGATCGCGGCGGAGGGCGTTCGGGTGCCAGGGGATTTCGATTGCCTGGCTGCCGACCACCATTCCAAGCGGGGACAAGGGACGATTGAACCGGCGAGGACTCCATTGATTTAATTCACGATTTATGGCGATTGATTCCCAACTGGCAGAGGATTTGAAATCACAAGGGGTGCATGTCACCTCCTTCGAGCAGCTCATCAATTGGGGTCGCTCAAGCTCGTTGTGGCCGCTCCAGTTTGGCTTGGCCTGCTGCGCGATCGAGATGATCGCCGCGACCATGGCCAAATACGACATGGCGCGTTTCGGGGCCGAGGTGTTCCGGCCGTCGCCGCGGCAGGCTGACCTGATGATCGTGGCGGGCACGGTGACCAAGAAGATGGCGCCGCAACTCGTGCGGCTCTACAACCAGATGGCCGAGCCGAAATATGTCATCGCCATGGGGGCCTGCGCGATTTCCGGCGGCCCGTTCAAGGATGGCTACAACGTGCTCAAAGGGGTGGATCGCTTCATCCCCGTGGACGTCATGATTCCGGGTTGTCCGCCGCGCCCCGAGGCGCTGTTGGAAGGCTTGATCACCCTGCGCGACAAAATCGCCCACGAAAAATTGATGGGCATTCATCGCGCCCGCCATGCCGATCCCAACGGGACGGCCGAGTTTCCGGTGCCGGAGTTCGGTGCCCACGATCTCGTTCCCACCGCCAACCGCGACATCTGGCACCCGGCCAGCAAGGTCCGCGAAACAGGAGGTGAGGCGTGAGCGTCGACATCGAATCGATCCTGGCGCGCCTGCGCGAGGCCCTGCCCGATGTCGCCATCGCGCTGCGCACCAACCCGAGCCCCAGCGGCCAGCATTCGCTGCTGGTGGAAGCCGCCCGCATCCCCGAGGTCTGCCGGGTCCTGCGCGACACCCCGGAACTCGACTTCGACTTCCTCTCCAACGTGACCGGCGTCGACTGGCCGGACGCCGCCAAGGCCGATTTGGTGGCGGTGCCCGCCGCAGGCGAGGGGAGTCCACCCGCCGCCGCCGGTTTCCTGGAAGTGCTCTATCACCTGTATTCGACCCGCCGCCGGGTGGGTCCGCTGGTGTTGCGGGCCCGCACCGCCGACCGCGCGGACCACGCCTGCATTGCCTCGGTGGTGGCGGTGTTCCGCAGCGCGGAATTCCAGGAACGCGAGATTTTTGACCTTTACGGGGTGCGCTTTTCCGGCCATCCCGACCTGCGCCGCATCCTGATGTGGGACGAGTTTGAGGATCACCCGATGCGCAAGGATTACATCGCGCCGGATGACTACGAATACGAGCCCACCCCGCACGATGCCGTGTTGGCCAAAGCCCAAGCGCACTATCCCGCTCCGCAATGATTTCCGATCCGTCCCTGTTTTCCTCAGCGCCCGTCCTCGAACCCGGGGCGGACGACGACCAGTTGCTGCGTGTGTCGTTAGGGCCGCAGCACCCGTCGACCCACGGCGTGTTCCGCATGAACGTGGTGCTCGACGGCGAAACCGTGGTGAGCCTCAAGCCGGTGTTCGGCTACCTCCACCGCAACCACGAGAAAATCGCCGAGGGCGTGACCTACCTGAGTTCGATGCCCTACACGGATCGCCTCGATTACATCTGCCCGCTGAGTAACAACTGGGCCTACGCCCACGCCGTGGAAAAACTCGCCGGCATCGAGGTGCCCGAGCGCGCCGAATACATGCGCGTGATCCTCGCCGAGCTCACCCGGCTCATCAACCACACCGCGTTTGCCGGCTTCATCCTCGGCGACATGGGTGCCTGGGGGTCGGCCCTGATGTATGCCTTCCGCGAACGGGAAAAAATCCTCGACCTGTTCGAGGACCTAACCGGCGCGCGGATGATGGCCAACTTCATGCGCTTCGGCGGCTGCCGCAACGACCTGCCCGCCGGTTGGGCCGCCAAGGTCGGCGTGCTGGTCGAGGAATACGGCCCGTTCCTCGATGAAATGGAAAAATTCCTGGTGGGCAACGAGATTTTGTTAGCCCGCACCCAGGACGTCGGCGCGCTGCCCAAGGAGGCGCTCATCAACGGCGGCATCACCGGCCCGATGCTGCGCGCCGCCGGCGTGAACTATGACATCCGCAAGGTCGAGCCGTATGGCATTTACGACCGCTTCGAGTTCCGCATCCCGCTCGGTGCCCACGGCGATTGTTATGACCGGATCATGATGCGCTTTTTGGAGATGCGCGAGTCGCTCAAAATCCTGCGCCAGGCGCTCGCCCAGCTGCCCGAGGGACCGTTCGTCAACCCCAAGGCCAAGATCCGCAACTTCAAGCCGCCGGTCGGCGAGGCCTACGGCCGGATCGAGGGCCCGAAAGGCGAACTCGGCTTCCACCTGATCAGCGACGGCTCGACCACCCCCTATCGCTACCGGGTCCGCCCACCCAGCTTCGTGAATCTCACCCTGATCGAGGACATGTGCCTCGGCCTCGACCTGGCCGACGTGGTCGTCATCCTCGGCAGCGTCGATATCGTGTTAGGGGAGGTGGACCGGTGAGTCCTTCTGCACAGTGGCGCGGGCATTCTGCCCGCCGCCCTCGGCCACGGGCAGAATGCCCGTGCCACATGCCGCGCAACCCCCAAGTCCTTCCCTTTGCCGCCTAACATGGATCCCTCTTCAACGATTCAGCGCCTGCCCGCCCCGCCGCAACCGCGGCGCTGGTCCCTGCCCGGCTGGGGACTGATCCAAGGCCTGGGCGTCACCGCCCTCAACATCGTCCAGAGCTACTACCGCAAGGAGCGCATGACCACCGTGCAGTATCCCGAGGAGCGCGCCCCGATCAGCCCGAATTTCCGCAACTTCCCGTTCCTTTGTTATGACGGCAGCGACCCGGTCGCGGGCCTGCGCTGCACCGCCTGCTCGATCTGTGAGAAGGAATGCCCGCCGCAGTGCATCTATATCGTGCTCGACCGCGACGAGAACGGCAAATCGCTCAAGCGCCCGCGGATCTTTGACATCGACCTCTCGGTCTGCATGAACTGCGGGATCTGCTCGGAGGTCTGCCCGTTCGATTCGATCTACATGGACGGCGAGTATGAATTGAGCACCGACGACCGCTTCGGTGGCCTGTTGTTCGGCCTCGACCGGCTGTCGAAATCCGCCGACTATCACATGCAGCTGCGCCCGCTACAGGCGACCGAGATCGCAACCCGTCGCAAGGCTGATGAGGACAAGAAACTCGCCGCCCAGGCCGCCAAGCTCGCCAAGGCGAAGGCTGACAAGGAAAAGAAGGATCAGGAAATGGCGGAATCGCAACCGGAAGGAGAGAGCGCATGACTTTGCTAGAGAACCTGCAACACGCCAACCCCGCCCTGTGGTCGCCCGAATGGCTGCCGCGCCTGCCCCAGCGGCTGGTGGAAATCCTGCTGCAATCCTGCGGCGCGCCGGACTGGCTGGTGACGCTGGCCGGCTTGTTCGTCGCCGCGGGCACCGTGGTCGGGGTGTTTCTGAGCGCCTTTGCCCTGCTCTCGCTCATCGAGCGCAAAACCCTGGCGCGCGCCCAAAACCGCATCGGCCCTAACCGCGCGGGCTGGTTTGGCATCCTTCAACCGGTGGCCGACGGCATCAAGATGCTCACCAAGGAGGACATCGTGCCGGCCAAGGCGGAGTGGCTGCTGCATCTGGCGGCTCCGATTTTGATCGTGGTGCCGCCGATTCTGGCGCTCGGGGTGATCCCCTACGGCCGCGAGTGGGTGCCGGTGCGCGTCGAGCTCGGGCTGTTGTTTTTCTTCGCGGTGGGCACCTTGACCGAGCTTTCGGTGTTCATGGCCGGCTGGGCGAGCGGCTCGAAGTTCCCGATGTTAGGAGCGATGCGCGCGATCTCGCAGATGGTGAGCTACGAGCTGCCGCTGATGATTTCCGCGCTGGGCGTGATCATGGTCACCGGCTCGCTGTCGCTGCCGGCCATCGTAGCCCACCAAGCCGGCTTCCACCTGGGCTTCATCCCCGCGTGGAACCTCTTCACCCCGTGGGGACTCTCCGCGG
Organism: Verrucomicrobiota bacterium; assembly: GCA_037142115.1. GTDB lineage: Bacteria > Verrucomicrobiota > Verrucomicrobiia > Verrucomicrobiales > Akkermansiaceae > Luteolibacter. The sequence continues at coordinate 9,229 of JBAXBG010000017.1, forward strand.
GCCTGATCTTTTACGTCGCCAGCATCGCCGAGGCCAACCGCTGCCCGTTCGATTTGCCCGAAGGTGAGTCGGAAATCGTCGCCGGCCACATGACCGAATATTCGGGGTTCAAGTATGCCTTGTTCTTCATGGGCGAATACCTCGGCTTGTTCTCCATCGCCGGGCTGGGCGTCACCCTCTTCCTCGGCGGTTGGCAGGCCCCGCTGCCCGGCCTCGGCCTGGTCCCGTCCTGGATCTGGTTCTTCGCCAAGCTGGCGGTGGTCATCATGTCCTACCTGTGGATCCGCGCCACCTTCCCGCGCGTGCGCATCGACCAGCTGATGCGCTTCGCCTGGTTGTGCCTGATCCCGATGGCGCTGCTGACGATCCCGGCCGCGGCGATCTGGCATTATGCCGGCGGCGGGGTGTTAGGCTGGCTGGCCACCGTGCCGCTGCTGCTCATCCCCTGGGTCGTGCTGACCGTGGTCTACAACCGCCGCCTGGCGCCCACCACCCGGAGCTATACATTTGCCGATTCATAGATGGTTTGGATCCGTCCGATCGGACGGATCGGACGGATCTTCAGCTTACCTCTCAATGACCCCACTTCTCATACTCACCCCGCTTATTCTCCTGGCAGCCTTGGGGGCTGTCTGGAACGCGCGCCCGGTGCACGCGGCGCTGCTGCTGGCGCTGGCGCTGGCGCTCATCGCCGTGCTCTATCTGATTATCGGCGCGGATTTCATCGGCCTGGTCCAGTTCATGGTCTATGTCGGGGCGATCGCGGTGCTCATCGTGTTCTCGCTGCTGATCACCCGGCCCGGCGACGAGGCCGAGGAACTCGCGCGGCGGCCGCGCTCGCTGGTCACCGGGTTGGCGTGCGTGCTGCCGGTGTTGGCGATCCTGGTTTACGCGGTGTCGCGGGTGGTGAAATTCCCGGACGCTCCGGTTGAAAATCCGAGCGTTTCGATCGCGCAAGTCGGCCAGGTGTTGTTCACGAGCTACGCGCCGGCGGTGCTCACGGTGGGCGTGCTGCTCACCGCGGTGATGATCGGGGCGGCGCTGTTCGCCCGCGATCCCGGCAAGAACCCGCAATTTCCATCCGACTCATGACACCGCTCGCGCTGTTGCTGACCTTTTCCTCGCTGCTCTTCACGCTCGGGCTGCTGGCCGTGCTGACGCGCCGCAACGCGATTCTGATCCTGGTGGGCATCGAGTTGATGCTCAACGCGGCCAATCTGAACTTCATCGCGTTCTGGCGTTATGGCCCGCCCGATCCGGATCTCACCGGGCCGATGTTCGTTCTGTTCTCGATTGCCATTGCCGCCGCGGAAGCCGCCGTCGGCCTGGCGATCATTCTCATGGTCTTCCGGCACACCCGCTCGACCGATCTCAACCGCCTCGATTCTCTCCATGGCTGAAGCCCTCAAACCTCATCTCGCGTGCCTGCTGTGGTGGGTGCCGGTGCTGCCCCTGCTCGCCGGCGGCCTCATCGCGTTCCTGCCTAACCGCCGCGGCCGCCTGGCCTCCAAGCTGGCCATCGGCGCGCTGTTCGTTTCCTGCCTGATTGCCATGGCGGCCCTGGCGTGCGCGCTGACGCCCGCCGCGGAAGGGGAACCCTACCGCCTGGCCACCTCGCTTACCTGGTTCAGCTATGGCGACGTGCCGCTCAAAGTCGGCCTGCTGCTCGATCCGATGAGCGCGGCGATGGCGGCGATGGTGACGTTCGTCGCGTTGTGGATCTTCGTTTACAGCGTCGGCTACATGGCCAGCGAGGCGCGCTTCGGGCGGTTCTTCGGGTTCCTGTCGCTGTTCTGCGGGGCGATGTTGTTAGTGGTGCTGTCCAACAGCCTGCTGCTGTTGTTCATGGCCTGGGAGCTCGTCGGCCTGGCGTCGTATATGCTCATCGGGTTTTACTTTGAAAAGCCCTCGGCCGCGGCCGCCGCGCAAAAGGCCTTCATCACCACCCGGGTCGGGGACATGGCGTTTTTCCTCGGCATGATCTGGCTCTATCGCCAGTCCGGGACCCTGCTGTTCTACGACCACGGCCACGGCCTGCTGGAGTCCGGCGTGCTGTCGTCGCTGGCGGCGGCCACCACCCTCGGCGGGATGGCGGTGTCCTCGGCGGCCGCGCTGCTGCTGTTAGTCGGCGCGATGGGCAAGTCCGGCCAGGTTCCCCTGCACACCTGGCTGCCCGACGCGATGGAAGGCCCGACGCCGGTGTCCGCGCTCATCCACGCCGCGACGATGGTCGCCGCCGGGGTGTTCCTTGTCGCGCGCACCCATCCGATTTTCTCGGTGGCCGCCGATATCCACAACATGACCGTGCCGCTAACCGCCGCGGCGTGGATCGGCGGAATCACCGCGCTCTATGCCGCGCTGGTGGCCATGGCGCAGACCGACATCAAGCGGATCCTGGCCTACTCGACGGTCTCGCAGCTCGGGTTCATGATGCTGGCGCTTGGCACCGGCGGGGTGGCTGCGGCGATGTTCCACCTGATCGCCCACGCGTTTTTCAAGGCGCTGTTGTTCCTCTCGGCCGGGTCGGTGATCCACGGCTGCCACGAGGAACAGGACATCCGCAAAATGGGCGGCCTGCGCAAGGCGATGCCCCGCACGTTTGTGGTGTATGCCGTGGGGATGATGGCTCTATCGGGATTTCCGTTCGTGTTCTCCGGGTTCTGGAGCAAGGAAGCCATCCTCCATCATGCGATGGGCTGGTATGGCGGCCACGGCCCGTTCCTGTTGGCTGCCACCGCAGCGCTGCTGACCGCGTTTTACATGACGCGCCAGGCGCTGCTGGTGTTCTTCGGCGCGCCACGCCAACCCGGCGTTCACCACCCGCACGAGAGCCCGTCGGTGATGCTCATCCCGCTTTACGTGCTGGCTGCCGGCGCGGTGTTGCTGTCGCTCGTCGGCACGCCCGTCTGGCCGTGGTTTGAAGAATGGCTCACCGGCAACGCGGCTCACTACGACGCGGGCGCCCTGCTCAAGCGCGAGGCGCTCCAGCTCATCGGACTGTCGCTGGGAATCGTCACCGTCGGCGTGAGCGCGGCGTGGGCGGTCTATCGGAATCCCTCGAGCGACAGCCGCGCGCCCGACCCGCTGGCGCGGCCGCTTGGCGCGATCTGGACGTTCCTCGAACGGGCGATGGGCTTCGACGCGCTCTACGACAAGGCGGTCATCGGGCCGCTGGCGTTTCTGGCCGGTGCCGTCAATGCGCTCGAGCGCCAGGTGTTTGTGCCGCTGATGGCCGCCGGCGAGTCCTGCATCAAGTGCTTCGGGCGCTGGACGGGCACTTCAGACGAAAAGGGCCTCAACGACGGCTTCAACCGCTTGTGCGCCGGGTTGCAAAACCGCGCCGATTCCGCCTCGCGCAGCCAGGGTGGCCGCCCGCAAGGGTATCTCCGGGCCATCGGCCTAGCGATGTCGGTTCTCCTGATTCTTTATTTCTGGCTCATCGCCTAGTCACGTCATGTTGTTACTCTCACTTTTGTTACTTCCCCTGCTGGGCGCCGTGATCATCGGCGTCTGGCCCGGTCTGGCCCGCCAGTGCGCGAGCCGCCTGGCCATCACCTGGGCCGTGCTGCCGCTGGCGGTGCTCGCCGCGATGGAATTCCAGTATGCGGGCGCCGCCAACGGGGTGCTCGCCGAGTGGTCGCTGCCGTGGATTCCCGACGCAAACATCAACCTGGCGTTCAGCGCAGACGGCACCTCGTTTCTGTTCCTGCTTCTAACCAGCCTGATCACGCTGTTCGCGCTGGCGGTTTCCGCCAAGCTCGACATCGGCGACCGCGCCTACTGCGCGCTGATCCTGGTGATGGAGTCGATGCTTTTCGGGGTGTTCACCGCCCGCCATTTCATCCCGTGGTTCTTGTGCTGGGAAATGACCCTCATTCCCGCCTACCTGCTCATCCGGCTGTGGGGAGGCAAGGGCGCGCCGCGCGCCGCGTTGCGCTTCTTTGTCATCACCCTGGGCGGCGGGGTCTGCATGTTGTTAGGGTTCCTGGCGCTGCAGCTCGCGGTGGGCACCATGGACTTCGCGCAACTCGGCGCGCTCGCCGCGCACCACCAACTGGCGCCGGGCCTGGCGAAATCCTTTGCCGTCACCGGTCTCGACGGCCACGTTTTGCTAACCCTGGTGGCGGTGCTGGTGTTCCTTGGGCTGGCGGTGAAAATCCCGGTGGTGCCGTTCCACGCCTGGTTGCCGGATGCCTACGCGGAAGCTCCCACGCCGGTCACGATGCTGCTCACCGGCCTGCTCTCGAAGATGGGCGTGTACGGCCTGCTGCGCGTGTTCCTGGTGGTTTTTCCCGAAGTGCTGCCCGGGCTGGCACCCTGGCTGACCGCGCTGGCGGTGGCCACCGTGTTGTTAGGCGCGATGGCGGCCCTCGCGCAGAAGGATTTGAAGCGCATGATCGCCTACTCGTCGGTCAACCACCTCGGGTATTGCGTGCTGGCGGTGGCGGCGGTGGCGGCGATGCACTCGGACCGCGCGGCGGTGTCCTCGGCGGTGGCGGGGGTGGTGTTGCAGGCGTTTAACCACGGCGTGATTGCCTCGGCGTTGTTCTTCAGCATCGCGATTTTGGAATCGCGCAGCGGCGGGCTGCGCGGCGTGAACGATTTCGGCGGGCTGCGCGCGCGGATGCCGGTGTTCAGCGGGCTGATGGCGCTGGCGGTGTTCGCGTCGTTAGGCCTGCCGGGCTTGAGCGGATTCGTGGGTGAGTTCCTGATCTTCAACGGCAGCTTCGGACTGGTGCCGTGGTCGGCGGCGATCTCGCTGCTCGGCCTGCTGCTCACCGCGGTGTTCCTGCTGCGCCTGATCCGGCTGGTGTTCCACGGGCCGCTGCCGCCGGCCATGGCGAAATGGTCCGACCTCACCTCCGCCGAGCGCTGGCTGTTCGTGCCGGTCATCGCCCTGATCGTCATCCCCGGCCTGTGGCCGCAGGTGCTCCTCCAATTCATCAATGGCGACACGCTCCGCCTGCTAGAACTTCTCCGCCCGATCCCATGACTCCCGCCTGGACCCTTTCATCCGCTTTCCTCGGGGCATTGCTGGTGCTGCTGCTGCCCGTCCGCATGGCCGCCGCGTCCCGGTTCATCGCCCTGGCCGCCTCGCTCGTCGGCGCGGTGGCCGCCGCCGCCGCCTGCCTGGCGCGCTTGAACAACCCCGCCGGTCCGGCGTGGAGCTTTACTCGTCCCTGGCTGCCGACGTTTGGCATCAACTTCCATCTGGCGGCCGACGGGCTGGCGCTGACGCTGCTCCTGCTAACAGGAATCGTGGCGGTCGCCGGGGTGTTGTTTTCGTGGAATGTCGAGCGCCGGCCGCGGGCGTTCTTCGCGTTTTTCCTGACGATCATCGGCGGGGTTTACGGGGTGTTCCTGAGCCGCGACGCGTTCCTGCTGTTTGTCTGTTATGAGATCGTGATCCTGCCCAAATACATGCTCATCGCCATCTGGGGCTCGACCAACAAGGAATACGGCGCGATGAAGCTCACGATGTATTCGATCGGCTCGAGCGCGCTGATCCTCATCGGCCTGGTGGTCGCCTACGCGGCCGCCGGCGGCACGAGTTTCGACATCAACTATCTTGCAAGCGCGCATTATGCGCCGTCTCTGCAGCTGTGGGCGTTTCCGATCCTGTTTCTCGGGTTCGCGGTGTTGGCGGGCATCTGGCCGTTCCACACCTGGGCGCCCACCGGCCACGTCGCGGCGCCCACCGCCGCTTCAATGCTGTTGGCGGGCGTGGTGATGAAGCTCGGCGCCTACGGCGCGCTGTGCGTGGCGTTGCCGTTGTTTCCGTTGGGGTTCGCCGCCTGGCAGCCGGTGATCGCCGGGCTGGCGGTCATCGGGGTGGTTTACGGCGCGCTGACCGCCCTGGCGCAAAAAGACCTCAAGTTCGTGATCGGTTATTCGAGCGTCAGTCACATGGGCTTCGTGCTGTTGGGGATCGCGGCGGCCACCCACTGGGGGCTGCGCGGCGCGGTGCTGCAGATGATTTCCCACGGCATCATCGCCGGACTGCTCTTCGGCATCGCCGGGCGCGTCGTCTATGAGCGCACCCACACCCGCGACCTCAACGCTCTGCAGGCGTTCGACCTGTGGCGCACCCTGCCGGGCGCGGCGGTCGCCTTCACCCTGGCCACCGCGGCGTCGATGGGCCTGCCGGGATTCAGCGGCTTCGTGGCGGAAATCTCGGTGGCCATCGGCCTCTGGCAGAAATTCCCGTGGCTGGTGCCGGCCATCGCGGCGGGCATCGTCATCACCGGCGCGTTCTCGTTGCGCGCCCTGCACAAGGCGTTCTTCCCGGTGCGCAGCGCGTCCGCCGCCGCGCCGCCGCCGCTGGCGCCGCTGACCTGGCCGGAAATCTCCGCCATCTCGCTGCTCATCGCGGTTTCGCTGGCGCTCGGCATCTATCCGAAGCCGTGGGTCGTCCTGATTGACGACGGCCTGCGCTCGCCCTTGTTCCACACGATCCTTTCCCAACCGTGAACTATTCCGAACTATTCAAGCAATTGCTGCCGGAGGCCGTGCTGGTCGTCACGGCACTCGCGCTGCTCGGCGTTGCCGTGGCCACCGAAGCGAAGCGCGGCCAGCCGATGGCTAACCGACTGGCGGTCGCGATCGCGGCGCTGGGGGTGGTGCTCGCCGCACTGGCCCTGTGTTACGTGCCGGTGGCGGCGGACTCGGGCAAGTCCTTGATTGTGATCGACCCGCTGGCCCGCATGTTCAAGGGGGTGGTGCTGGCACTCGGGTTGCTGGCCGTGCTGCTGCCGCCCGCGCGGCGTGAAATCCAGCACCCCGGCGAGTTTTACGCGCTGATGCTCTTCGCGCTCACCGGCCTGCTGCTGACCACCGGCACCAACCACCTGTTGTTTTTGTTCGTGGCGCTGGAGCTGGCCAGCCTCTCGCTCTATCTGTTAGCCGGGTTTTCGCGCGGCGCGCGGGCGGCCGAGGCGTCGCTCAAGTATTTCCTGTTCGGCGGGGTGTCCGCCGCGTTCCTGCTGTTCGGGTTGAGCCTGATTTACGGGTTCTCGCACTCGGCCACGCTGTCCGGGGTGGCCGCCGCGCTGGGCGCCGGGCCGCCGCCGCCGCTGGCCGTCACCGGGCTGGTGATGGTGGTCGTCGGGATCTGCTTCAAGCTGGCCGCCGCGCCGTTCCACTACTGGGCGCCCGACGTCTATCAGGGCGCTCCCGCCACCAGCGTGGCGCTGGTGGCCGCCGCATCCAAGGCGGTGGGCATGGTGGTGCTCGTCAGGTTCTTGTGGATCGGCTTCCACTCCGCCGCCGGATCCGCCGCCTGGGGCGGCATGGTCGCCGGGTGGTCGCTGTGGCTGGCGATTTTGTCCGCGGTGTCGATGATCCTGGGCAACGTGCTGGCTCTGGCCCAAACCAGCGTGCGGCGCCTGCTGGCGTACTCGGCGGTGGCTAACACCGGCTATCTGCTGGTGGCGATGAGCGCCAATGGCAAGCTGGCCGCCGGAGCCGCGCTGTTTTATGTCATCGTTTACGGGCTGGCGACCCTCGGCGCGCTGGCCGTGAGCGCCGCCGTCGAGCGCGACCGCGGCAACGATTCGCCCGCGGCCTTTGCCGGTCTCGTTCACCGCTCGCCGTGGCAGGCCGTGGCGCTGCTGGTCTTTCTAACTTCCCTGGCGGGCATCCCGCCGCTGGCCGGCTTCGTCGGCAAGTTCGCCCTGTTCAGCGCGGCCATGGCGGAATCCACCCGCGGCGGCGCACCCGGCCTGACCTGGCTGGTCGGCCTGGCCGCCATCATGAGCGCGATCTCGCTGTATTATTATCTATCGGTTCTGAAGCAGGCGTTTGTCAGGGACGCCGCGGACGGCGAGTCCGCCGCAGGATTCGCGCTCTCGCCTGCCCATGCGCTGGCCGTCGGGCTGCCGGCGGTGGCGCTGGTGGTGCTCGGGCTGTTTCCCGCGATCCTGCTCGAGCCGATTGCGCGCGCGCTGGTTGGCTCGCTCTGAGAGCGGGGTCAGTGTGGAATGTCGCTAACTTAACCGCCTGAAGGCGGTACTACATACCTCCCCAGGAAACATCGATTCCAGCGTAGGTAGTCCCGCCTTCAGGCGGACTCTTCATCAACCCAGCCCGTCCCAAACCTGTCTTGAGCCCGGGGTATCGGTCCTTCAAAGTGGGCATCAGAACCGAGTTTGACATCCATAAGCGTCATGGTATTCTCCCGGTATGACTGCAGCCAAGATCGCTATTTCCATTGACCGGAGTGTCCTGGGACGGATCGACTCACTGGTTCGGGCCAAAAAGTTCCGGAGTCGCTCGGAAGTTTTTCAGACGGCGGTGGCAGAGCAATTGGCCAGGCTATCCGAATCGTCGCTGGCCAGGGAATGTTCGAAGCTTGACCCGATCGAGGAGCAGGCGTTCGCGGATATCGGGCTTTCTAACGAACTCAACGAATGGCCAGCATACTGAGAGGCGACATTTACTGGGCTGAATTGGATCCGACGCTGGGCCACGAGCAAGCCGGACGGCGTCCGGTGCTGATCCTGAGTCAGACTGTCTTCAATGATCGTTCCGGAACCGTGATTGCAATCGCCCTCACCAGCCAGGAGCCACGGGCGGGCTTTCCTCTCACCATGGAACTGACCAAGACCGGCTTGCCCAAGCGCACCTGGGTCAAGATTTCCCAAATTCGGACACTCTCGACCCAGAGGTTGGCAGGGCGGTTGACCACATGCCATCCGACTGAATTTGCGAGAGTCGTCGAAGGTCTGAATGCGCTGGTGGGGCAATGATGAGTGGGCATTGAGGTCGGTTGCCGACAGTCAGGTGGCGCGGCCTCGATGAGGCCGCAAGGCGTAGGGGGGGAGCATGGGAAGTCCAGGGGGCGCGCAACGGCCATACCGGGCGGATCCGGGGCGATTCATGGGCATGCGCTCTCGTCGAGAGCGCGCCATCTTCAAGGCCACCTTTATGAGATCACGCCGCCGCCACGGCCTGCCGCGGGCCGCGGCAGCCACGATGAACCTTGCTGGATCCTCACTTGACAGTGTATTCATCAAAGTATATACATAAGCCGCATGAAAACCAAGATCTTCAAAAGCGGCAACTCGCTGGCGGTCCGTCTGCCCAAGGCGTTGGAGTTGCCATGCGGCACGGTGTCGATCCATCGCGAGGGTCACCGGATCATCATTGAAGAAGTGACGGAAAACGGCTGGCCGGAAGGTTTTTTTGAAAGCGTGAGGATTTCGCGCAAGGAGTTTGGTCGCGAAATACCCGCTTACCGGGAGAAAGTGCTGTGAAGCGGATTCTCGACACCAATGTCTGCATCGACGTCCTGCGGGGCCGTAAAAAGGTCGTTGATCAACTTGCGGCGTGTCGCCCGCAAGACTGCTTGATTTCAGTCGTCACCGAGTTCGAGCTTTTCCAAGGGGCGGATCGGGCACCGCCGGAACATCGCGAGGGCGAACGCGCCAAAGTCTCGCGGTTCGTCACCTCCTTGCAGATTTTGCCCTTCGATTCCGCATGCGCCCGGATTGCCGCCCGCCTCAACGCCGGGTTGCTCAACCAAGGCACGCCAGTCAGCATCACCGATGTTTTCATCGCCGCCACGGGATTGCGCCATCAATGGTCCGTCGTCACCAACAACACCAAAGACTTCCGCCGCTTCGATGGACTCTCGCTTGAAGACTGGCGCTAAGGTTGTTTCCCGCGATCCTGCTCGAGCCGATCATCCGCGCGCTGGTCGGTTCGCTGTGAGAAGCGGGGGCGGAGCCCGGCGGCGGGACGCCGCCGCCACGGCCAGCCGCGGGACGCGGCAGCCACGAGCAAAATTTCGCATCGACCTGCGGGGCTGGGATTTCCACACTCCGGCATGACCGAGCGCGCCGACCTCAAGAACCTTTCACTGCTGGGCAAACCGGGCAGCCTGCCGGCCAGTCCGGCCGAGGCGACGCTGGAGGTTTTTCCGAACCATCGGCCGGGGCGGCGGTATTGGATCACGCTGAATTGTCCGGAGTTTTCCTCGTTGTGTCCGGTGACCGGCCAGCCGGACAGCGCGCGGGTGGTGATCCGTTATGTGCCCGGCGACACCTGCGTGGAGACCAAGAGTTTGAAGTTTTATCTGGCGTCCTATCGGAACGAGCCGGCGTTCAACGAGGAAATCGTCAACCGCATCTTGGATGACCTGGTGCGCGCCATGAACCCGCAGGAGTTGATCGTGCGCGGCGAGTTCGCGCCGCGCGGCGGGATCCAGCTCACCACCGAAGCGATTTTCCCTGAATCCGCCGCCGCCGCGTCATGAAAGTCTGCGTGCTGCTCAGCGGTGGGATGGATTCGGTGACCGCGTTGTATGAGGCGCGGCTCACTCATGAGGTGGCGGCCTGCTTGTCGTTCGAGTATGGCGCGAAGCACAATGCCTGTGAGATTCCATTCGCCAGGCTGCATGCCGAGCGCCACGGCCTCGTGCACCACACGATTTCATTGGATTTCATGGACCGCCTGTTCAAGTCCGACCTGCTGCGTTCGGGCGGGGCGATCCCCGACGGCCACTATGCCGAGGCGTCGATGCAGCAAACCGTGGTGCCGTTCCGCAACGGCATCATGCTGGCGGTGGCCACCGGGTTTGCCGAAAGCATCGGTGCCGGGGGCGTGGTGATCGCAGCGCACGCCGGCGACCACGCGATCTATCCGGACTGCCGCGAGTCGTTCCTGCAGGCGATGGGTGCCGCGATGGGCGAGGGGACCTACGCCAACATCCAACTGCTGCGGCCGTTCATCGCCATGGACAAGGCGGGCATCGCGCGCCGCGGCGCCGAGCTGGGCGTGGATTTCGCCGCCACCTGGTCGTGCTACAAGGGCGGCGCCATCCATTGCGGGGTCTGCGGCACCTGCGTCGAGCGGCGCGAGGCGTTCCTGCTGGCCGGCCTGGCCGATCCCACTGCCTATCAACAAACGCCCGCGCTGCCCATTTCCACCCTAACCTGAACTCACTATTTAGCTAAAAGATGAATTGAACCGCAGATGGACGCAGATGAACACGGATTTGGAAATACTGCAGTCCTTGGCCAATTCTCATCTGCGTCCATCTGCGTTTATCTGCGGTTGAAAACCTTCCTCTGTCATGTCCTACCGAATTTGCAAATCCCTCGAGATCGAGAACGGCCACATGCTCACCAAGCATCCCGACCAGTGCCGGTTCCCGCACGGCCACACCCGCAAGGTCGAGTGGGTCATCCAGGCCGACGAGCTCGATGACAACCAGATGGTCTGCGACTTCAAGATCATCAAGCTGGCCGTGGGCGACTGGCTCGACACGTTCGACCACGCGCTGTGTATGAACACGGCGGATCCGGCCTATCAGGAGTTCAAGTCCCGCTACGGCGACCACGTGATCGGCTTTGACAACCAGGACCCGACCACCGAGCTGATGGCGCGCACGATCTTCGACCACACCGCGCAAGCCCTCGCCGCCTATGCGGCCAAGGGCGCCACCCGCTATCCGCTCGGCCGCGGCGTGCGCCTGGTGCGGGTGCGGGTGTGGGAAACCACCTCGTCGTGGGCTGAATACGAACCTTCCATCTGACTCATGACCGCCAAGAACAGCTCCCTGCCTGACATCCAGGCCACCCCGGACACCCGCGGCATCGCCATCGACCAGGTCGGCGTGTCCGACTTGCGCTATCCGATCCAGGTCACCGACCAGAATGGCCAGCCGTTTCCCACGGTGGCCACCCTCTCGATGTCGGTGCTCCTGCCGCACCAATTCAAGGGCACCCACATGAGCCGCTTCCTGGAAGTGCTCAGCAAGCACGAGGGCGAGGTGACGTCGCGCACCCTGCCTAACATTCTGCATGACCTCAAGGCCAGCCTGCATGCCGAGGAGGCGCACATCGAGGTGGCCTTCACCTACTTTGTGACCAAGCGCGCTCCGGTGACGGGCGCGGCGGCCAAGGTTGGCTGCGACTGCGTGTTCATGGGCACTTCCAACGGCGTGCGCGATGACCTGGTGCTGCGCGTGACGGTGCCCGTCACCACGCTGTGCCCGTGCAGCAAGGAGATCAGCGCCTACGGTGCCCACAACCAGCGCGGCTACGTCACGCTCGAAGTCCGCCCGCAGCGCAAGGGCCGCGGCTGCGAGCTGATCCTCATCGAGGAGCTGATCGAAATCGCCGAGCAGTCCGGCTCGGCGCCGGTGTATGCCCTGCTCAAGCGCCCGGACGAGCGCCACGTCACGATGCAGGCCTATGACAATCCGGTGTTTGTCGAGGACGTGGTGCGCAACGCCGCGGCCCTGCTGGGCGCGGACCCGCGGGTGGCATCCTTCACCGTGAAAGCCGTCAATCAGGAGAGCATCCACGACCACAATGCGTTTGCCGTGATCTCGGGCGGCGCGGTGGTGGCGAGCTGATGGATTTCATGAACCGGCCCGCGATCATCCCCCCGGACGTGTTGCTAGATGCCTACGCGCAGGGGGTCTTCCCGATGGCGCACGAGGGGGAGATCCAGTGGTTTTCCCCGGCGCGGCGCGGCCTGATCCCGTTAGACGAACGGTTCCACATTCCCCACGGCCTGCAACGCAGCCTGCGTCGCCGGCCCTTCGAAGTGCGCTGGGACAGCGCGTTCCGCGAGGTGATGCTCGGCTGCGCGCAGCGCGAGGAGACCTGGATCGACGCGGTGATCGTCGAGAGCTATTGCGCGCTGCACGCGGCGGGCTGCGCGCACTCGGTCGAGTGTTGGGACGACGAGGGCTTGCAGGGCGGGCTCTACGGGGTCGCGTTGCCCGGGGTGTTTTGTGGTGAGAGCATGTTTTCGCGCAAGACGGATGCCTCGAAGATCGCTCTGGTCGCGCTGGTCGAGCAGCTGCGGGCCCGCAACTTCCGCCTGCTCGACACCCAGTGGCTCACTCCGCACCTGCGCCAGTTCGGCGGCTTCGAACTCACTCGCCGGCAATATCAGGCAGCCCTGCTAGACGCGCTGAGCGACGGGACGGCCCGCCCGCCACTGGCGTGAGGCGGCTATTTGGCCTGGGCGTCCGTGGACTTGGCTGCGGTCTCACCCTGAGTGACAGCGTGGGTGACCTCGTTCTCGAACTCTTCGCGGGCTTTTTTGAACTCTCCCAGCGAGGATCCGAGGCCGCGCGCCAGTTCCGGCAGCTTCTTTGCTCCAAAGAGCAACAGGAACAGCACGAGCATCACGATCATGTCCTGCATTCCTATCATTCCAAGCATTTCAGTGAATTTCATGAGCGTAGCGGTGCGGTTGCCGGCAAAATAAGATCTGTTCGGTCCGATTTGCAAAGGCAATCACACCGCCGATCCCAAATACTTTCAAATTCACCCCCGCTCCCTGGCTGTCCCCGTATTGGGGACTGTTTTTTTCGGGAGAGGGTCAAGGATGCGGCGTGACGGTGCGGCGAAACCGCTTGAATCGCCCGCTGTTTGGTATATTCCCAGTCCGCGACCCTGCTGCCTAACCAAATGAAATTCAAAACCCAGCGGGTCATTCCGGCATTCCGGCCAACCGGCAGGGTGCTCGGCACCGCGCCAACCCCGGTTTGAATCCGGCGCGCGACCATCCAGATCTCCACGATAACAACCACCGCACCAGGCAAAACACCGCAACCGATATGGCCAGCATCCCCAGTTCATTTGAATCCCGCTCATCTTCGCCCAACGGTAATGGAGTTACCTATCGCGGCCCGTTTGCGAGCATGACGGTGTTGTTTTTCATGTGGGGTTTCATGACGGTGTTCAACGACATCCTGATCCCGCGTTTCAAGGAGGCCTTCACTCTGGATTATTTTCACGCGATGCTGGTGCAGTTCGCCTTTTTCGGTGCCTATTTCACCGGGTCTCTGATTTATTTCATTATTTCCGCCACCACCGGCGATCCGATCGCCAAGATGGGCTACAAAAACGGGGTGGTCATCGGGCTGTTGATTTCGGCGGCGGGCAGCGCGTTGTTTTGGCCTGCGGCCACCCATCTTTCCTATCCGTTGTTTCTGGCCGCGTTGTTCATCGTGGGGCTGGGGTTTGCGATGCTGCAGATCGCGGCCAACCCGTATGTGACGATTCTCGGACCGGAGCGCACCGCCTCCAGCCGGCTGAATCTGGCGCAGGCGTTCAACTCGCTGGGCACCACCATCGGCCCGCTCATCGGCGGCTATTTGATCTTCCAATACTTTGCCAAAACCGGCGAGCACGGGGCGGAGTCGGTCAAGATGCCGTATCTGGCGTTTTGCGTGGTGTTCATGGTCTTGGCGGTGGTTTTTTACTTTCTCCATCTGCCGCATGTCGGCGAGGGCAAAGTGGAACAGGGCATCGGCGCGCTGAAATACCCGCATGTCCTGCTCGGGGTGCTGGCCATTTTCATGTATGTCGGCGGCGAGGTGGCCGTTGGCAGTACGATCATCAGTTTCCTCGGCCAACCGAGCGTGGCCGGGCTGAACACGGTGGAGGCGAGCCAATACGTGTCGCTGTTCTGGGGCGGGATGCTGATCGGCCGATTCATGGGTGCGGTGGAAATGAGCGAACTGAAAAAGGCCAACAAGCAACTGTGCATGATGGGCATTCCGGTGCTGGCGTTTGTGGTGCTGCTGCTTTCCCGCAGCTGGAATTCCGAGCTCCGCCACTTCGATTTTGCGTTTGGCTGGGGTATCGTTAGAAACTATCTGCCGCTGCTGGGCTTATGCTGGGCATTGTTCCAATTTGGCAAGGCTCTGCCCGGGCGCACGCTGCTGATTTTTGGCACGACCCTGGTGCTGCTGCTGGCGGTGTCGATGTTGCAAGGCGGCAAGCTGGCGATGTGGTGCATTGTGAGCACCGGCCTGTTCACCTCGATCTGCTGGCCCAACATCTTCTCGCTTGCGCTGGATGGCATGGGGGTGCTCAAGGGCCAGATCTCATCGCTGCTGGTGATGGCGATTCTCGGCGGGGCGTTGATGCCGCCGCTGCAAGGCTGGATCGCCGACAAGTATGGTCTGCAAATCTCCTTCATCGTGCCGCTCATTGCCTATGCCTATGTGGCATTTTACGGCTGGAAAGGCCACCGCATCGGCCGCCGTCCGGCTTCCGCGGCGATCTGAAGCGTGGAGTATGGTGGTGGTGACTCTGGTTTGGCCCCGGGCAGCATGCCCGGGCCACTGTGGGGCGGGCATGCTGCCCGCCGCCTCTCTTCAGGAAACGGGCTCGATTACAGCCGCTCGCCGAGGGTGCCGGCGGTCCACGAATCGAGCATCATGACCATGGCGGCGAAGGATGCGGACCGGCCGGATCGGACGAAGTGGCCGCTGGCGCAATTGCCGGCCAGAACGATGCCCGCGTCGTCGAATCCTTTGAGGGCGGCGGCAAGGCAGCCGGCCCCAAAGTTGTCGCCAGCGCCCGTCGAGATGAGCGGCTCGCGGCAATACGGCCCCGGCACATAGACGGTGCCGTTCTCGCTGGCGCAGGCGGCCCCGTCGTTGGGGTGGATGATCACCCGGTCCACGGCGATGTGGGCCCGCAGCAAGGTCGCGAGTTCAGCGACGGAATCGGCATCCTTGCGGCCATGAAATGCTCCGCCAAAGACCTCGCCCATCTGCCAGGCCTCTTTGAGGTTGAAACTCAGCAGGGTTTGGCACTGCCGGGTGATCGGTTCCATGCGGGCCAGCAACTCTTCCCGATCGGCCGTCGGGCGGGTTTCAAACTCGGCGAGATCCATGAAAAAGACCACTTTCTTGGGCGGCACTCCCAGTTCCGCCAAGCGCGCGGCCAGGTTGCTCCAAATCGGGCCGGCATGCGGCAGCTTGCCCCAGTTGACCGCGCTGATGAAGGTCGCCGCCCGCAGTTCCTCGTCGAGTGCGGATTGTCCAACACATTCCAGCAGACGCTCCCAGGTGACCTCGGCGCAGGGCCCCATGTCATTGAGCATCACCTTGCCGTCGGTGAATTCCAGACAGGTGGTGACCGCGGCGGAGCCCAGCGTGTGAAGTTGCTTGGTCTTGTCGCCCAGGGCTGCCTGGAAGATCGGCAGCACCTCGCCGCTACCCATGTTGCCGATGTAGGTGACGTCGATGTCACCGGCGTGGATGTCGTTGAGGGCGGCGGCGAACAGCGGGCCGTTGCCACCGAACTTGTCACCCAAGTGCTGCGACGGATAGGACGCGGCGATGCCTGAGGCGGCGGCGACCTTGGGGCCGAATTCGGCCATCGAGGGCGGGTTGAGCAGGCGCACGAAGGTGTCGATGAAGCCGTCGAAACCGCACAAGCCGGCGTGGCGTCCGGTCGAGGGCGCGGCGGCAGTGGTCTTGAAATCGTCGATGACGGCGGCAAGCGATTGGATATCGCGATAAATCGTGCAGGTGCTACTCATAATGAACTGCCTGTTATCCTTAAGGGGGACGCTAGAGTGTCAACCACTTAGTCCACACTTGTTGGCGCCGTGCTGGAGGAGCACACCGGCCAGGCTGTGAGGGCGCGGGATTGTCGGGGCGGAGATGAAAGTTGCGTTCGTAAACGACGGTCCGGTAACGATTGTGATCGATTCCCGGGGTCGGGAATAAGCAATCGCTTGCATCGGCCGGAGTGGCTGCCTAGCTTTCCGCCGCCGTGCCGATAATTGCCATTCTAGCCCTTGAAGACGGACGCTGTTTCGAAGGAACTGCTTTCGGAGCCACCGGAACCACCACCGGAGAAATTTGTTTCAATACCTCGATGACGGGTTACCAGGAGGTCATCACCGATCCGTCGTACCGTGGCCAGATCGTGACCATGACCTATCCCCAGATCGGCAACTACGGGATCAACCCGCAGGATGCCGAATCCAGCGGGCCGCATATCCGCGCGTTTGTCATCGGCGAGCTGTGCACCGTTCCGTCGAACTGGCGGTCGAGCCAGCCGCTGGGCGACTACCTGGCCAACCACGGGATTCTGGGGATTGAGGGGATCGACACCCGCTCGCTGACCAAACACCTCCGCTCGCTCGGCGCGATGCGCGCCTGCGTGACCACCGAACTCAGCCGCGAGCAGGCGATCGCGGCCGCGCAAGCGTCACCCTCGATGGCGGGCATGGACTACGTCAAGGAAGTGTCAGCCCCGGCCGCCTACGCGTGGGAGGACGAATCGCGCCGCTGGGTGCTGCCCAACCCGTCGACCGGAGCCACCGGCCCCTACGAGGAACTGCCGCCGGTGCGTCACCGCATCGTCGCCTATGATTTCGGGATCAAGTTCAACATTTTGCGGCGCCTGCGCCAGGCGGGCTTCGAGGTGGAAGTGCTGCCCTCGACCACCACCGCCGCCGAGGTGCTGGCGCGCAACCCGGACGGCATCTTCCTGTCCAACGGCCCCGGCGACCCCGCCGCGCTGGGTTACATTCACCAGGAACTGCGCCAGCTCATCGGCAAGAAGCCGATCTTCGGCATCTGCCTGGGCAACCAGTTGTTAGCCCATGCCTTTGGCGGGACCACCTTCAAGCTGAAATTCGGCCACCGCGGCGGCAACCAGCCGGTCAAGGACCTGCGGACCGGCCGGATCTCCATCACCTCGCAGAACCACGGCTTCGCGGTGGATCCGGCCTCTCTGCCTCCGGAAATCGAAGTCACCCATGTCAATCTCAACGATGGCACCGTCGAAGGGATGCGCCACCGCGATCTGCCGGTCTTCAGCGTGCAATACCACCCGGAAGCCGCCCCCGGCCCGAACGACGCCGGCTATTTCTTCGAGGAGTTCGCCGCCATGATCGACCAAACCAAAGCATCGGTCGGATCGGAACGATCTGACTGATACATTTTAAAATATGAATACCATTATAGTTGGCCTCCAGTGGGGGGACGAAGGCAAAGGCAAAATCGTCGATTATCTCACCGAAGGCTCCGACGTGGTGATCCGCGGCCAGGGAGGCAACAACGCCGGCCACACGGTGATTACCGACGGTCAGAAATTCGTGCTGCACCTGCTGCCCTCGGGCATTCTGTGGGATTCGAAGGTCAATGTCATCGGCAACGGCGTGGTGCTAGATCCGGTCGGCCTGGTGATAGAAATCGAACGCATTGAAGGCCAGGGCGTGGCCATCACGCCGGAGAAGCTGTTGATTTCGGACCGCGCGCACGTGGTCATGCCTTTCCACAAGGAGCTCGATGCCGCCCGCGAAGTCGCGCTGGGTGACCAAAAGATCGGCACCACCAAGCGCGGCATCGGCCCGGCGTATGCCGATAAAGTCAACCGCTGCGGCCTGCGGCTCATCGATCTGTTGGATCGCGAATTCGCCACGGCCCAGATCACCCGCCGGGTGGCCGAGGCCAATGAAGTGTTGGCCCGCTACGATCTGACGATTTTCGATGCCGGGCAGGTGATTGATGAGGTTTACACGGCCTTCGAGCGCCTCCGCCCGCACATCACCAACACCATCCCCGTCCTGCATGCCGCCTGGAAATCCGGCAAAAACCTGCTCTTTGAAGGCGCCCAGGGGACCTTGCTGGACATCGACTTCGGGACCTATCCGTTCGTCACCTCGTCCAACACCACCTCCGGCGGATCCTGCACCGGCTCCGGCCTGCCGCCCACAGCCATCGACGCGGTGATCGGCGTGTGCAAGGCCTACACCACCCGCGTCGGCTCGGGGCCATTTCCCACCTGCGACGAGGGCCTGTCGGATTACCTGCACGGCCTCGGCCGCGAATTCGGCGCCACCACCGGTCGCCCGCGCGGCTGCGGCTGGCTGGACACGGTGCTGTTGCGCTTCGCCTGCATGGTCAATGGCGTCACCGGCCTGGCCGTCACCAATGTCGACGGCCTGGACGCCTACGAAACCCTGCAGATTTGCACCGGCTATCAGATCGACGGAGTCCTCCAGACGCTGCCACCCGCCGACCGCTCGGCGTGGGACCGCGCCGTGCCGGTTTACGAGTCGCTGCCCGGCTGGCAGAGCGACACCACCGGCTGCACGCGCTACGAGCAACTGCCGGAGCGCGCCAAGGCCTATCTGAACCGCCTGGCCGAGCTGTGCGACGCGCCGATCGCGTTTGTCGGGGTGGGTCCGGACCGCAAGCAGACGCTGGTGGTGGCATGATTCTCATAAGTCCCATAGGTCCTATAAGACCTATGGGCCCCATGATCTAACCTCATGACCGCCTTTCCGGAAATCCCGCGCCACATCGCCATCATCATGGATGGCAACGGCCGCTGGGCCAAGGAGCGAGGACTGCCTCGCCGCGAAGGCCACCGCGCCGGCGCGGAATCGGTGCGCGAAATCACCGACACCTGCATCGACCTGGGCGTGGAATTCCTCACGCTCTACGCGTTCTCGTCGGAAAACTGGAACCGCCCGGCCGCCGAAATCAAGGCCCTGATGGCGCTCTTGGACCGCTTCCTGGCCGAAAAAGCCAAGGACCTCGACCAACAGAAAATCCGGCTGCTCGCCATCGGCCAGCTCGAGCGGCTGCCCGCCAAGACCCGCGCGTTGTTAGGCAAGATCATGGCCCGCACCGCCCATCATGAGACGATGACCCTGGTGCTGGCGCTCTCCTACGGCGGGCGCGAGGAAATCGTGGCCGCCGCCCGCTCGCTGGCCGAGGATGCCGCCGCCGGCGTGCTGGCGCCCGCCGCCATCGACGGCGAGTTGTTTGCCTCGCGGCTCCAGACCGCGGGCATTCCCGATCCCGATCTGCTGGTGCGCACCTCGGGCGAAATGCGCGTCTCGAACTTCCTCCTCTGGCAGATCAGCTATGCCGAGATCGTCATCGTCAAAAAACTCTGGCCGGACTTCCGAAAGAACGACCTGATTGACGCGGTCCATGAATACCAGCGCCGCCACCGCCGCTTCGGCGCGCTGTGAG
>JBAXBG010000018.1:0-28631 GCA_037142115.1 Verrucomicrobiota bacterium
TTTCAACTTTCAACTTTCAACTTTCAACTTTCAACTTTCAACTTTCAACTTTCAACTTTTCTTCCATGAAAGGCATCATCCTCGCCGGCGGCTCCGGCACCCGGCTCTATCCGTGCACCATGGCCGTGAGCAAGCAATTGCTCCCGGTCTATGACAAGCCCATGATTTTTTACCCGCTCTCGGTCTTGATGCTGGCCGGGATCCGGAAGATTCTCGTCATCTCAACCCCCCAGGATCTGCCGCTCTACCGTCGCTTGCTAGGTGATGGTTCGCGCTTCGGGATTTCGCTAACCTACGCCGAGCAGGCGCGTCCCGAAGGGCTGGCGCAAGCGTTCCTTATCGGCGAGGAATTCATCGCGGGCGGGCGCTGCGCCTTGGTTCTGGGCGACAACCTGTTTTACGGGCAGGGCTTCTCCGCCAAACTCCATCTCGCGGCCAAGCGCACCCGCGGGGCCACCGTCTTTGGCTATGAGGTTCGTGATCCGCAGCGCTTCGGCGTCGTCGAATTCGAGGCCTCCGGCAAAGCCATCTCGATCGAGGAGAAGCCGACCCATCCCAAATCCAAATTCGCCGTCACCGGCCTCTACTTCTACGATGCCGACATCGTGACCATCGCCAAGGCGGTCAAACCCTCCGCCCGCGGAGAGTTGGAAATCACCTGCGTCAACCGCGCCTACCTCGAGCGCGGCGATCTCCATGTGGAAATTCTCGGGCGTGGTCACACCTGGCTCGATACCGGCACCCACGAATCCCTGCTCGAAGCTTCCCAGTTTGTCCACACCATCGAACGCCACCAGGGCCTGAAAGTCGCCTGCCTCGAGGAAATCGCCTGGCGCAACGGCTGGCTGGATGCCGCGCACCTGCGCGCCGCAATCGCGCTACTCGGCAAAACCCCCTATGCGGATTACCTAACCAAACTGATCGGATAAAGAGAACCACTGAGAACCACTGAAATCACTGAAAAAATCAGTGTCCTCAGCGTCTTTTCAGTATTTCAGTGGTTTCTCTGCGGTTAACACAACCAAATTTAGCCCTCTATTGTCCTGAGTCGTTACGATCTCCACCCATTTCAGCTTTCTGCTTTCAACTTTCAACTGTCCCCCCCCCCTATGATACTTTTACTTGGAGCCACTGGATATATCGGCACCGCTTTCGAGCAGGCCTTGCAAAAGCGCGGTGAACGATTCGTCACCCTCTCGCGGGCGCAGGTTGACTACACGCGGTTCCGCCCGCTCTACGATTATCTCAAGGCCAACCGGCCGTCGTTCATCATCAACGCCGCCGGCTACACGGGAAAGCCCAATGTGGATGCCTGTGAGGCCGCCAAAGCCGACACCCTGCAGGGCAACGCGCTCTTTGCGCAAACTCTCGCCCAGGTGTGCGCGGTCCTGGACATTCCCTGGGGACACGTCTCCTCCGGATGCATCTTTGCCGGTTGCCTGGTCGACACCGCCAACGGCTGGGTCGCGGAAAAAGACATGACCCAACCGCAGGTCCGCGACTACGCCCGCAATGCGCCCGCCAAACTGCGCGGGTTTGATGAAACGATGACCCCGAATTTCTCGTTTCGTGATCCGCCATGCAGCTTCTACAGCGGCACCAAGGCGCTGGGCGAGGAAGCCATCCGCGACGTCGGGCGCTGTTATATCTGGCGGCTGCGCATCCCGTTCGACGAAATCGACAACTCCCGCAACTATCTCTCGAAAATCCAGCGCTACGCCAAAGTCTATGACAATCTCAACTCGCTGTCCCACCGCGCCGACTTCGCCAACGCCTGTCTCGACTCCTGGCTGCAACAAATCCCCTTCGGAACCTATAACGTGACCAATCCCGGTTTCGTCTCCACCGCCGAGGTCGTCACCCTGATTCAGGCCATCCTCCACCCCAAGCGCGACTTCCAATTCTGGGAGAACGACGCGGAGTTCTACAGCCAAGGCGCGGTGGCCCTGCGTTCCAACTGCATCATGGATACCACCAAGCTCCGCCAGGCCGGCGTCACCATGCGCCCGGTCCAGCAGGCCCTCGAGTCAGCCCTGCAAAATTGGCGGCCCGCACCATGACGCCCGTCGCTCCACACGGATCTTCTATCCGCATGCTCCTTGAGCGCCCACGGCGGAAATCTTCATGTCTGGGATGACTTTATCCGTGATCCAATCTATCCTCAAACCCGACCGCACCCCGCCCCCACCGATCATGTCCTCTCAGCTCGAACAACACCTCCCCGGAATTCAACGGCTGTGTCGCTGCGGGGAAACACTGCAACTCGGTGCCGACGGCCTGGCGCAGTGCGCGTGTGGCCGCCATTTTGAAACAGCCACCGCCACCACCCTGCAGGAATTGACCGCCTGATCCTTGCCGGGTGCAGGCGGGTGTCAGGTGCTCTGATCCGCTAGGGATCCGGCCGAACATATCCTTGACACCAATGTGCGTGATGTTTTTGATAATTCCAGCCCCACCTCAAGGTCCACGCCCTCCCATGAGCCGCACTATCGCCACGATCGAAGCCCGCATGACCAGCTCCCGCCTGCCTGGCAAGGTCATGCTCGATGTGCTCGGCCGCCCACTGCTTGAGTTGTTAGTCGAGCGGTTGCAGCAATCATCAGCCTTGGATGGCATCTGCCTGGCAACCACCGACCGGCCCACCGACGATGGCCTGGAGGAATTGGCACGGCGCATGGGTATTCTGTGCTTCCGCGGCAGTGAGGATGATGTGCTGATGCGGGTGCTGGGGGCCGCCGAGTTCGCGCAAGCCGAGGTGATCGTGGAAATCACCGCGGATTGCCCCTTGATGGATCCGGCAGTCATCGACCGTGTGGTCGATAACTATCGGAACTCCAAGCGCGACTATGTGTCCAATACCCTCCAACGGACCTACCCGGATGGCCTGGATGTCCAGGTGTTCGCCACCGACGTCCTCCGTCGCGTCGCTGCCCTAACAGACAACCCGCGGGATCGGGAGCATGTCTCTTGTTATATCTATGAACATCCGGATATGTTCACCCTGGCCAATGTGGCTAGCGGACTTCCCGAGCGGTTTTGGAATATCCGCCTCACTGTCGACTACCGGCATGATTTCGAACGCATTCGCGCCATCTTTGAAGCGCTCTATCCGGGCAACCCCGTGTTCTCCCTCGCAGAAATATGCGGGCATCTGGACAGAAACCCTTCGCTCATTGTCGCCCAATGAAACCATGGACGGCCACCGTCGTGGGATGCGGCCGCATCGGCAGCTCCTTTTCGGCCCAACCCCACCAGGGCGTCGTCTCACACGCCGAGGCCATCGTCAACAACCCGCACACCCGCTTGGTCGCGGTCTGTGATACCCACGCCGCCTCCGCCAATGGCGCCGCGGAGCTGTGGGGCTTGGACGCCGCATGGTCGGACCTCGGGGGCATGCTTGCCCGCGCCCGCCCGGACATTGTGAGCATCTGCGTGCCGGACTCACTCCACTTTGAGGTCGGCAAGGAGGTCATGATGTGTCCGTCGACCAAAGTCGTGATCATGGAAAAACCCCTGGCCTTGAACTTGGCCGAAGCCAGGGGGTTGGTCAAGTTGGCCGGCGACAGAAACATCGGCTTGGCCGTCAATTACTCGCGCCGTTTTGCCACTGGCATCCAGCGCCTCAAATCCATCCTGGCAGCCGGCGGCATAGGCGAGATCCAGTGCGTCACCGGGCATTACACCAACGGCTTGCTGCACAATGGATCACATTGGCTGGATTTGCTCACTAGCTTGCTAGGCCGCGTCACAACCATTGCCGCATCCAACCCATTGCAGGACGCAGGCGGCGACCCCACCCTGGAATTGAGGCTGGAATTGGCCGGTGGCGGCACGGTATCCCTTCAGCCCTGCCGGGAGGCCTTTTTCAGTTGCTTCGATATGGATATCATCGGCCGCACGGGCCGCGCCACCATCGGTGACTTCGGCAACCTCATCAGTCTCTCACAGGTGGCTCCCGATCCCCAGTATGCCGGCTTTTCCTGCTTGCGCCAGACGGCCGCGTGGGCTGGCGGCCTGGATCAGGCGCTTCCGGCCATGCTGACCAACGCGCTCGGTTACCTCAATGGATCCGAGGCTCTCTGCTCAACCGGGGCCGATGCCCTGCAAACCCTTGAACTCTGCTTCGCCGGACGGGAATCCCATCACCGCGGCCACAGCATCCGATTGTCATCATGACCCGCGCCAAGCCATTTGCCATCTGCGCAACCGCAGGTGATCCCGGCGGTGCGGCGGCGGTCGCACCCGTCCTCGAACTCTTGGCGCACAACCCTGTCGTCAATCTCATTGCCTGCCCTTATAACGAGGCGATGACACTCTGGCAGAATCGGGGGATTCCCTGCCAGGCGGCAGGCATCCTTTCGGTCCAGGACTTTCGCGCGCTCATGCGCTCCGAACAAGTGGATCTGCTCCTGACTGGAACCTCCGTTAACTCCAGGAATTGCGAACATCAGGCGCTGCAGGCCGCCCGCGAGATGGGCATCCCCTCGCTGGCCGTCCTCGACTATTGGGCGAACTATGCCTTGCGGTTCTCGTCCTCCGCCAACCTGTTGGATTTTCTGCCTGACCGGATCGCGGTGATGGACCCCCAGGCGAAATCCGAAGCGATTGCCGATGGCATTCCCGCCGGACGACTGGTGGTCACCGGCCAGCCTGCGTTCGACAGCCTCGCGGACTGCCGCAGGATGTTCGACGATGGTCAACGGGCGCGTTTGCGCGAGGCGCACGGCATTGCCGGTGATGATCTGATGGTGTTTTTCCCATCCCAACCCACCTCCGTCTTCTGTGGGGTGGATGCGTCCAACCCTCTGTATCTCGGCTACACCGAGCAAGAGGTGGCGGGCTCGTTGATCACAGCCCTGGAAGCTATTGCCAAGGCTCGTCAATGTTCTATCACCTTGGTTACCAGGCCGCATCCGCGGGAGGATGGCGCATGGCTGGAGCGCTTGCATGGCAAGCACATCCGGATTCAACCGGCCCGCCAAGGAACCGCCCGCGAGTTGTGCATGGCCGCCGACCTGGTGGTGGGCATGGATACCGTGCTGCTTGTGGAAGCCTGTTACCTGCAATCCTTCGTGCTCAGTATCCAGCCCAATCTGATCGGCAAGGACACCGTCCCAACCAACCGCTTGGGAGCCAGCACCGGCATCTACCACCCGCAGGCAGTGCAGCCCGCGCTTGAACGCCTACTCTTCGACCCAACCACCCGCCGCACCGTGTCCCAGCACCTCGCCACCATGGCCGGTCCCGGCACCCGGGCAGCCGCCGCCGTGGAACGCCTCATTCTCCCAAACATACTCTCAACATGACGCAAACCCCGATTCTAGCCATTCAGGGCGGCCCCCCGGTCCGCTCCACACCCTATCCGATCTATCGCACAATCGGAGCCGAAGAAAAACAGGCCGTGATGGAAGTCATGGATAGCGGCGTGCTCTCCAGTTTCCTCGGCTGCTGGGACAAGGATTTTTTCGGCGGCTACCGGGTGCAGAAATTGGAACGGGAATGGGAAGCCTACTTTGAGATCCAGCATGCGGTATCATTCAACTCCGCGACCTCGGGCATTTACGCCGCGGTGGGTGCCTGTGGCGTGGGACCGGGTGACGAGGTGATTGTTTCGCCGTACACCATGACGGCTTCCGCGGCGGCGGCGGTGGTTTATGGTGCCATTCCGGTGTTCGCGGATATTGATCCGGATACCTTTTGTCTCACGGCGGATTCCATCCGCAAGGTCATCTCGCCACACACCAAGGCCATCATCGTCGTCGATATCTTCGGCCATCCGGCGGATTTCGACAGTATCATGGCGCTGGCCAGGCAACATGGCATCGCCGTGATTGAGGATGCGGCCCAGGCCCCAGGTTCCTACTATCATGGCAGACACGGCGGCTGTCTCGCCGATATCGGCGTCTTTAGTTTGAACTATCACAAGACCATCCACTCCGGCGAAGGTGGCATCGCCGTGACCGGCGACCCCGAACTTGCAGATCGGTTGCAACTCATCCGCAATCACGCCGAAGTAGTCATTCAGCAACGCGGACCACAGCCCAACATCGTCAACCTGATCGGCCAGAACTACCGCATGACCGAAATCGAGGCGGCCATCGCCTCCGAACAATTGAAAAAACTCGAACCGCTGGTCATGGCCCGGGTGGCGGCCGCTGAGTATCTATCCAGCCAGTTGGCCGGCCTGGCCGGCCTGGATGTGCCCTGTGTCCAGCCGGGCGTCCGTCACGGATGGTACTTCTATGTGATGAAATTCGATGAATCCGTGACCGGCTTCCCGCGGGACTGGTTTGTCAAAGCTCTCCAGGCTGAAGGGGTGCCAATCTCCGGCGGATATGTCCCACCCCTCTATCTCCAACCGATGTATCAACGCCGAATCGGATTTGGGTCCAATGGCTTTCCGTGGACCTATCCCGGTTATGCCGGCAGTGTGAGCTACGAGCCCGGGATTTGTCCGGTGACCGAGCGCATGTATAACTCGCAGGCACTGCTGACCGACATCTGTCACGCCAACATCACCCGCGCCGATCTGGATGATTTTGTGACCGCCGTCAAAAAGGTGCTGCTCAATCCACCGCTCAGGCGGACGGAACGTCCAAACCCAACCACAACCGTTGCGCCATGATTGAAACCGCAAGCCTGCGGCTGGTCCGATTTGACGCCCGGTTCCTGAGCGACGAGTACGTCAGTTGGCTCAATGACCCGGCAGTGGTGCGGTTCAGCCAACAACGGCTCAGCCACCATACCATCGCATCCTGCACGGCCTACATGCAGAGTTTCGAGGGCACCCCGAACCAATTCTGGGCGATCCTGAGAAAGGACCAGAACCTGCACCACATCGGCAACATGAATGTTTACCTCGACCAGAATGACCGTGTGGCCGACCTGGGAATCCTGATCGGCGACCGGGATTCAACCGCCATGGGCTTCGGATTGGAGGCCTGGCAGGGGCTGGTCAAGCACCTCCTGTCGACCACCGACGTGAGAAAAATCTCCGCCGGCACCCTTGCTCTCAATCAACCGATGCTCGCCATCATGCGAAAAAGCGGCATGCTCAGTGACGGTGTCCGCCAACGCCACTGCCTCATCGAGGGCCAGGCTGTGGATGTCGTGCACATGGCATTGTTCCGCAATCAAACTTGAGAACGACCACCTTGGCGCGGCTTGGGGTGGTCCTGTTCACGGCCCGTCACACCACCTTGGCTCCCTTGCCGGACAATAAAGTCATATGATTTGATCAAGCTGATGAGAAAAAAAATATTAATCACCGGCGCATCCGGCATGCTCGGATCGTGTTTGGAAATCGAGCTGGCTGGGAAATTTGATGTTTTCGCAACCGGCGGCACGGACTTGGCTGGGAAGACCCCTGAGAATTATCTGAGGTTTGACCTGCGTGAGGCCTCCTACCAACCGCTGATTGAATGGGCTGACCCTGATGTGATAATCCATTGTGCGGCCCTGACCAATGGCAAGTATTGCAATGACCATCCCGAAGAAGCATTTCTCATTAATGGTATTTCGGTCTGGAAATTAATTGAATCGACGACCCAAAAAGTTAAGCTGATCTATATTTCAACAGACGCGGTTTTCCCGGCCAGCACGCATTTCGCCTCTGAGAATGATCCCGTGGCTCCTGAAAGTGTCTATGGGAAATCCAAGGAATTAGGGGAGTTCTTCCTGTTGAATTCGCACCGGGATTGCACCATCATCCGAACCACTATTGTGGGATTGAATTTAAATCCCGCAAGACAGGGGTTTGCCGAATGGATGGTTGAATCGGCCAAAAATGACCGTGAGATTCAATTGTTTGACGATGTGCTCTTCACGCCGATTAGCACTTGGGATCTCGCCACTGCAATTGAAGACCTGCTTGCAAGCACGACCGGCGAACGCGTCTGGCACATCGCGGGCTCGGAAATTTGTTCCAAATACGCTTTCGGGGTCGCCTTGTTGAAAGCATTAAAACTGCCCCTGACGAGCGTGGCCAGGGGGCAAATCACCAATTTTAAAGATCGGGTGAAGAGATCCACCGATCAAAGCTTAAGCAGTGACAAGTACCAAGGGGTTTTCAAGAGGAAACTCCCCGACATCAGCAGCACGATAGCCACTCTAACCAAAAAAATCGCGGGACATGAATAGCATTCAATTGGGATCAAAAATCATAGATGACCACTCGCTGTATTTCATTGCTGATATCGGCGCCAACCACAACGGATCATTGGCGAAGGCCATCGACCTGATCCGCCTGGCCCGCGAGGCGGGGGCCGATGCCGCCAAGTTCCAGAATTTTCAGGCCGACAAGATCGTCAGCAAAACGGGATTCGAGGCGCTGCAGGGAAACCTCTCGCACCAGTCCAATTGGAAGAAATCCGTATTTGAAGTTTATCAGGATGCCAGCATCGACCCAAGTTGGACTCCCTTGTTGAAAAAAGCCTGTGATGAAGCCGGGATAGATTATTTCACCAGCCCGTACGATTTCGACTCAGTGGATAGGGTCGATCCATATGTGGATTTGTACAAGATCGGATCGGGTGACATATCATGGTTGGAAATGATTGAATATATAGCCGGCAAAGGGAAACCTGTGTTGCTGGCCACGGGTGCCGCAACGATGGACGAAGTGCGAAGGGCCATGGATGCATTGACCGGCAAGACAAATCAGATCGTATTGATGCAATGCAATACCAACTATACCGGCGATCCGGCTAATTTTCAGTACTGCAATTTAAACGTCCTGAAGCGCTTCGGCGGCGAATACCCGGATGCGGTCCTGGGTCTTTCCGATCATACGGCGGGACATGCCACCGTATTGGGAAGCCTGGCCTTGGGCGCGCGGGTTTTTGAAAAGCATTTCACCGACGACAACGACCAGGATGGACCGGACCATGGGTTTGCAATGAATCCGAACACGTGGCGGGACATGGTGGACCGGTCCTATGAGCTATTGTCGGCCATGGGAGATGGAATCAAGCGGGTGGAACCAAACGAAGCACAATCCAGGCAGGTGCAACGAAGATGCTTGAGGGTGAATTCGGATTTGCCGGCGGGACATATCCTTACGGAAGGAGACTTGACTCCGTTAAGGCCGCTATCCGAGGGTGGCTATCAGCCGTATGAGAAAGCGGAAATAATCGGAAAATCAACCACGTGTGTATTGAAATCTGGAGACCACCTGACAAACCATAACATAAAATAAATCAACATGATCACAGGAAATAAAACCGGGTTGCGGGCTGTTGAAGAAGGCGACCTGCCCTTTTTCAGGGATTGGAGAAATATTGTGGAATTCAGAAAGAACTTTCGCGAGGTGCGGGAGCTTTCATTGGCAGATCAAAAGCAATGGTTTGGCAGCCTGCAGGCCACGAAGCAATTTAACTTCATGTTTACCGTTGTCAGATTGGCGGATATGAAACCCATCGGGGCGGCGGGATTGTTATATATTAATTGGATTATCCGGTCAGCCGATTTTTCGTTTTATATTGGAGAAGGCGATTCTTATATTGATCAGGACGGCTATGCGGAAGATGCCGCCGGACTGCTGATTGATTATGGTTTTAATAATTTGAACCTCAATAAGATCTGGATGGAATTGTATGAATTCGATCGGAAAAAACTCGATTTCTTCATCACCAGGCACAATTTCACGAAGGATGGACGCTTGCGGCAGAATTGTTACGAGGGTGGGCGGTTTTGGGATTCCTGGATCATTTCCCTGTTAAGATCCGAGCATCAGCCTGGGTTGGAAGCTTGACGCACAGGAGGGCGCTGAACTGTCCGGGGCACTGGCGCACCGTGCCAGACGCTGGATCCGGGATTGGCAGTCAGGATTTCCGCCGGCGCGCCGCGAAGCGCAGTATGTCCATCGCCATGACGATCATCCGCCGGAGCAGCCAGGATCCGGGTTCGCATTTGATGGATTGGCCGCGGAATTGGCCATGCGAAAAATCCTCGGCCTGCCAATACTTGCAGTCGTGGCCAAAGGTTTTGGCATAATAGCCATACTTGATTGCCTGGATCTTGGGCTGCGGGTCGCGCCGTGTCGCGATCATCTCCAGCACATGCTCATGACTGCGGGCGACATGGGCGGCCCCAAGGTCCTCATAGAGCGAACGCCCGGCATGAATTGAGGACTTGCCCCAGAATGTTGCTTCCACGCCCACGGTGGATCCAAAGGTGATCACCTGGTCCACGGCATCCAGCAACGAGTAGGTTGAAATGTCCGAGTCCGGACGGATAACCACCAGATTCGGCAACCCAGATGCCTCCAGCGCATTGATCAATTCGATGTCCCGGTTGGTCACGCCAGACAAGTTGGGGTGCATTCTCAGGTAGAACATGGCTTCCGGATAACGGGTCAGCGCATCCGTGACAATCCGTCGGATTCCTTCAGCCTGCATCGCATAAATTGGATTCTTCCAGTCATCGCCAAGGCCGACAAATTCGTCTTCCGAGGAGTTGTAGATCGCGATGTTCGTTCGTTGCGCGTCCCACTCTGATGGCAGCTTGCCGACTGCTTGTTTGCCGGTGAAGCTGGTCCAATCGACGTTGCGGCCATGTCTCCGCTCCTCAAAGAAGCTGCTGCCGATGAGGATCGCCTGCTCCCGGTCCGGCGCGGTGTCCCATGCCAAGTGCGCTTGTTGGACCCATAATTCCCGGTCATGCGGCATCGCGTTAAAAAACAACCCGTATTTGCGTATATTTGGCCCTCGTTCGTGAGTGACCACCTCAAGCCCGGCGACTTCCTGGCAGGCGCGTAACGCGCCCCGGGTTGTGGCAAACCTGCCATTGAAAACATACACTCGCTGGAAGTCGCGGCGCGCAGCCAGGAATTTCCTAACACACAAATAGCTTCTGACCGCGGCACTGGCATAGTGCTGCAGGACCGGCAGTGAATTGTCCTTTTCACAAAACGGGTCGCGCGAATTCCAGATTGCCGAAGAAAGCGCGCCACTGCCGAGGTCATGGCCGTTGAAGGTGTAGTTCTCGGCGGTGGAGGCATCGCGGATGGAAGTCCGCAGGTCACGCTCCGCGGCGGCGATGGACGCGGGCAGATAGTCGCTCAGCAAATGCAGTGCGGGTGGCGACGACAGCAGGCGGAGGCCACCGGCGCGGCGCAAGCGACAGCGATCGCACTTGCTGATTCGGCCCTTGGCATTCGCCTCGCAGGTGCCCAGGCAGCGATCGCATCCCAGAAACTCCACGGTGTCCCCCTGATCCAGATGGGTCTGTGCGATCTCAAGCTCGACACCGAAGTGGGTGACCCAGCTGTTATAGTAACTGATGATGAGGACTTTCATTGGGAGGGGCATTTCCACCCGACTTCGCTGAGGTTGGGTGGGGGCATCAATTGAGGCGTTTGAATCCGCCGTGGCACACCGGGCCCTTGAGCAGGGAGTGAATATCGCGGCCCTGCTCGCACTCGCGGATCAGGCCGAATACCGGGTCGAGAGCTTGGAAGAAGGCATCAACGACCTCGGGGGTGTGTTCGGTGCAGACATAGACACTGGTCCCGGCAAGATATCCCTGTGCCAGCATTTCCTGGGTAATCAGGGTTTTATAGGCGAGGGCATGTTCGCCGTTGAAGGCAAACGAGGTCAGGGCGGGCAGGCCGCTGGTGGTGATGGACAGCTGGTGTTTGGCCGCCAGTTGTTGCCAGCGGTTGGTGATATCCACCCCGGTTCGCGTGATCACGTCCCATGATTTCAGGCGTTCCATGACCTCCAGGGTTTTGAGCGCGGCGCTCGGCCCGATGCGTTCGGTCCAGAACGTGCTGCTGATGAAGGTGGATTGGGCGGCCTCCATCACCGCGCGCCGGCCAATCACTGCGGTGATGCCATAACCATTCCCCAAGGCCTTGCCGAAGATCGCCATATCCGGCTCGACACCATACAGCTTGTGCAGCCCGCCAAAGGTCTGCCTGAAGCCCGACGTGCACTCATCGAAAACCAGGACGATCCCGCGCTCGTCCGCCAGCTTGCGCACCCGTTCCAAAAACCCGTCCTTGGGCGGGCTGTTGCGCGCCACCTCCATTTTGATCACGCCGATGTCATGGGTATTGACCAAGGCTAGCAGCCCGTCGAAATCATTATAATTGAATGGCAGGGCGGTGCCCCGCATGCTTTGGGGAACCCCGGCCGGGTTCAGGCCGGGCAGCAAATGGCCAGCCAGGTTCTTATCGTCGCCGAGGTTGGCCGAGAGATACCAATCATGCCAGCCGTGATAGCCACAGATGGCGACCTGGTCCTTGCCGCTCGCGGCACGGGCGATGCGGATGGCGATGGCGTTGGCTTCGCCGCCGGTGCGGGCGAGGCGCACCATGTCCGCCCATGGGTGCAATTCCACCAGTTTTTCCGCCAGATAGACCTCTTCCGGGCAATTGAGCGTGGACATGTTGCCCGCGCGCACGGTTTGCAGGACTGCGGCATCGACTTCGGGATGGCCATAACCAAGGGTATTGGTGCCGATGCCCATGATCGACATATCTATATATTCATTGTTATCGAGGTCCCACACCTTGCAGCCCGTGGCCCTGCTGAAATAGGCCGGCCATTGGTCGGGCAGGAACATTTCCGCCCGCTTGGAAAGCAGCATGTTGCCGCCGGGAATGACTCGTTTGGCGCGCTGCCATAATTTCTGACCGGTTCCCATGCCGGCTCCTGCGTTGCGGGTGATTTGTTGATTGGCAGCAAAGATTTCGGGTTGGCGGCCCCGCAAGTTCATGACTTCTTGCCAACTGAAATCCGTGCGCGGCTGGAAATGATCGCAGATGGCGCGAATCACCTCGAAGTCGGCGGGCTCGTCCACCGTCCACCGCTCGCCGGAATAATCCTCAGCGTGGGCGTGGCTGCCGGTCTTGAACAAACCGGAATTGCGGATAAAGGGCGTGACGTGCTCCCGATCCGCCGGATCGGTGGCCAGAGTCGCGGCGCGTTCCAAGGCGGCAAACGAGAACACCTCGGTATCGAGCCCGTCGGGATAGGTGGGTGGCGAGTTGTTGCTCAGGTAATCGACGTCCTGTGATTGATAGGCATGCACCACCTCATCCACCAAGCCCGGATCAATCAGCGGGCAATCGCCGGTGATGCGCACCACAATCTCAGGTTGATAGCAGCGCGCCGCCTGATAAAAGCGGTCCAGCACATCGCGCTCGCTGCCTTGGAACACCTCGAACCCAAGGGTTCTGACAAAATCGGCGAGGACTTGATCGCGGGGGTGGGCGGTCGTTGCTACCACGATGCGATCCAGGCGTTTGGCGTGGGCCAGGCGTTGGAGGAGCAATTCGATCATGGGCACGCCATTGAGCGGCAGCATCACCTTGTTAGGTAGGCGGGTGGAGCCCAGGCGGGCCTGGACCAATGCCAGGACGGTTGGATGGTTGGGATTCATTGGGTGAGAGGCGGATTTCTTGGCCAGCGATAGGGCAGGATCAGATCGGGGATATCGGCCGGCCAGAGGTCGTCCCATTCGTCAAAGCACGCAGGCGCGGGCGGTGGCTCATTCAGCAAGTGGAGATTGCGTTCCAATTGCGCGGCGCAGTCCACACCGAAGACGAGTTGGGCACCCGTTGGGGCCGTCCGGTGCAGGACATAGTGCAGACAAAACGCATCGCGCCGCAAGCCCCGGGACTCACAGAATCCAGCCAAGGCCCCAACCGCCTCCTTGCCGCGTGAGATCCCCGGCGGAACCTTCGCCGGAGCCATCAAACACAGCCCTTGCAGAAACACACTGCGGACGAACAAGCGCGCGCCAGCTCCCGCCAGGCGGACAGCCACCCGATTGCGCAGGAACCGCCGGTCCAGCGGGCTGGCGGGAAATTGCACCGCTGACAACCGCTGCTCTTCGACGCCGCGCAAGGCGACCTCCGGGGAGTAAACCGAGAGGCCGAAGCTCCCGACCAGGTGCTGGTCGCGGAGGTCATTGGATTCGCGGGCGATCTCATCGGTCCACGCGGCCAATTGGTGCTCGTCATGCATCAGCCAACAAGCCAGGCGCGAAAGACCGAGACGCCGCAGCGAGCGGTGGATCTTGTCGGTTAGAGATTCATCCGCGGCGGCTGGGAGTGAACCCTTGCTGACGGCATTGATCCGGTCCCCGATCCCTAGATCGGCGAACGCCTGGCCGAGCACCAATTCACTATCGCCATAGGCCTCCGCGGTGTCGAACCAGGTGATGCCGCGGGCCACGCAGGTCGCGATCAGCGCGCTGGCCTGGGCGGCCGAGGGGCGGCCGGCCAGGTTGGCCACACCATAGGCCATCCCGAGCTGGGCGGTTCCCATGACCAATCTGGGAGCCGCTGCCGATGGCGTGTCAGGAAGGGAACGATGGGTCAACATGTTGTTGGATCAACTTGCGCAGCGCCGTGGCATCCAGCCAGTGTGAATTTTCACCTGAGGAATAGCGGAAATCCGCCTGAACTTTTGTTGCCTGATAGTGATCGAGATATTGATTCATGGTGGCGTCCTGACTTTGTCCGACCCGGTTGGGGACGATGACAAAATAGCGTTCCGTCTCAATGGTGTTAGGAGCATCGGAGGCCGTGATCATTTCCTCATGGACCTTTTCGCCAGGGCGAACGCCGATGACCGGATGCTGGCAATCCGGTCCGATCGCCTTGGCGACCTCGGTGATCCGGTAGGAGGGGATTTTCGGCACGAAGATTTCGCCGCCGAGGGCATGTTCGAGCGCGTAGAGGACCATTTCCACGCCTTCATCGAGCGAGATATTGAACCGCGTCATTGCGGGATCGGTGATCGGCAGCACGCCGGATTTCAACCGCTCAAGAAAAAAGGGAATCACCGAGCCCCTGGAGCCCATCACGTTGCCGTAGCGAACCACTGAAAACCGGATGTCACGGGGCCCGCGGATATTGTTAGCTGCGATGAACAGCTTGTCCGAGCAGAGTTTGGTGGCCCCATAGAGGTTGATCGGCGCGGCGGCCTTGTCGGTGCTCAGGGCGATCACCCGCTTCACCCCGGTAGCCAGTGCGGCTTCGATCACATTTTGGGCGCCAAGGACATTGGTTTTGATGGCTTCAAACGGGTTGTATTCGGCGGTGGGCACCTGTTTCAGGGCCGCCGCGTGGATGACCACATCCATCCCCTCCATCGCCTGTTTCAGGCGGGCGGCGTCGCGCACGTCGCCGATGAAAAACCGGATGCTTGGATACTGGCTCTCAGGGTAATGCTGCGCCATTTCGAACTGTTTGAGTTCATCACGGGAAAACACCACCACCCGATTGATGTCTGGACAACGCGCATACAGGGTCTCGACGAATTTTTTTCCAAACGAACCGGTGCCGCCTGTGATAAGGACTCGGTCCCGGCAGAGGGCGTTTTCGGCATGGTTGGGAAGCTGCATGGCATGAGTGAACGGTCGGACGGAGGTATTTGACAAGGCCAAAGAGTTGGGCACGCCCACCGCGCAAGCATGGGATCACGCTGGTGACTTGCCCAATTGCCAGATTCGGGCAGCCGCAAGACTCGGTTGAGCCCATCCCAGATGCAACCTGCGCGGCAGAGTCCGACATGACAGTTGAGCCCAGGCAGACGGGTGGTCATGATTATAGGCATGTTAAGCCGCAATGCCCCATTTCACTTTATTCCAAGCCGGTTTATTCCGGCGCTTTCACTGAACTCATCGAGGTTTTGAACCAGTGCCAGCATTTCCAAAAAAAATTGACAAAACGGTCGGAAACGCTTTCTTTCTTTTTCAACTCCTGAACCCAGCGCTCACTCTCGCAATAGTATTTTCTACCAGTCATGCGTTTTCTCAAGTCCATTGAATGCCAGATTCGTTGTCGTCATATACAATCCCAGATGCGCCGTCGATTTGGGTATCAGAAGTTCAAATGTTTTACTCCGCAGGAACTCAGGCAGGCTACGCGGAATAGCGATTTTTCTTCTCAATACGCCCAGGATTGGTTTGTGGCGACGCGAGTTTTTCCCGACAAGCGAGCCGGTTTTTTTGTCGATGTGGGGGCGAATCACCCCACGCATAGCAACAACACCTTGTATTTCGAGAAGATTGGCTGGACAGGGATAGCATTTGAGCCTCAGAAACACCTCGTAGATATCTGGAAAACGGCACGGACAACACCTTGTTTGCCATGCGTCATCGGATCCGAACGGAAAACCGTGACATTCAATATAAACGCGTCCGACGCGCTGAGTTCAGTCGTGGAACAGAATGGGGATTTAGAGGAACAAATTTCAGTGGAGCAGTATCGGTTGGATGATTTTCTCCAGGAACGCGGGATTAGTCATGTGGATTTTCTGTCGATCGATGTGGAAGGGTATGAGCAGCATGTGCTACAGGGAATTGATTTCGAAAAAATCAGCATCAGGTGCATCGTGATCGAAAACAACCGGATCCGCCGGGGGGATGACGCACTGCGAAGCATGATTATTCAGAATGGATACGACTATGTGGCGCGTTTGGGATGTGATGATGTGTTTGTCCGGCGTTAACACTTGGCAAACGGGGGCGGCCCTTGCGGACGCTCACTGCATAGGATCACGTCGGCGGAATGCCAATTTGCTTGACCCGATAGATCAAACCCCGTGGAAAGGGTCGGAAGGCCTTGTGGGTGGTGATGGACATGGGTTGGGACGGACCTCCCGGCTGATAAAACAGCTCCGCCCAATGGGCGAAGCGGGCGAACGGGTTGTAGGTGTCTAAAACCAGGTTTCGGCCCCGCGCGAGGGCTTCGAGCTCGATGGCGGTGGCCGGCCGCGCGAGCAAATCGCGAATGACCCCGACCGCCTCCTGCGGCCGCGTCACGTCCACCTGGGTGAAGCCTTGCGGCGGAAAATAATCCGCCAGGTTCGGGCAGCCGACATTGATCGGATGCGCCCACCCCAGATAGGCATCGGCCAGCTTCTCGGTCCAATAGTCCGGCGAGCACGAATTCTCCAACACCAGATGGAACCGGTGCGGCAGAATCGCCTCCATCTTGTCGGCCACCGGGGCAAAGCCGCGGCCGTAATGCACGATCGCAGCGCCCAAGGCGGATTTGAGCTCCTGCAAAAATTCCAGGCGCTGGCGCTGGCCCGTTGTGGTTGTCAGATTGGAGCACACCACCGAGATTTGGTTTGATTTCAACCCCGGCCCGAGCGCCTTGAGTTCATCATAGCCATAGTGGTAGCGGTCGTCGTCGCGCAACAGCCCGACGTGCCAGTTGAGCCCGGGCAGGCTGGTGGTCACCCGCGGATGCGGGTCGGCGGCATGGGTGCTGACAACACGGTGGAACTGCGAGTAGAAATTTTTGGGATAAACTTTTTTTGAGGGTGGCTCGCCTGCGATAAAAAGCGTGTTGGCGGGCGCGCAGGTCATCTGGTCGCGGTCACGGCTGCCGGCGAACACAATCCAGTAATCGCAGGCCGTGCCGCGAGGCGGGTTCAACAGGAAATCGCAGTTCCCCCAGCGCAGCTCGCCGCCCGGGCACAGCCGATTGAGGTCGGCATGATTCACCGTGGTGGTCACCGCGACGCGCAAGCGTGGAACGGCGGAGACAGAAGGCGCTAAACTGACAGTATTGGACATGGCGGGGGTCAGCCGTTATGGGAGCTCTTTGAAAACTGATTTCGCAGGGTTAGAGCGGTCTTGTCGATGACATCGAAGAGGGCGGCGAGCGGCTGGTTTTTGCGCACCGCGCGCCGGCTATAGATGACGTGCGGGGACACGGGCGCGGGGCCGGTGAGCTGGTGACGCTCCGCGATCAAGCGCGCCACCAGCGGGAACAAGGCATATTCATTCAAAATCAGGCGGCGGGCCTCGGTAATCGCAGGAAGCCGCTTGTGGTATTCCTGGTCTTGAAGTGCCTGCGCGATCCGCTCAAACGCCTCGTCCGGAAGGTGAATGTTGATGGGAATATAACTATCCTGCGGAAAGTAATCCAGCGCATTGGGACACCCGTGATAGATGGGCAGACAAAAGCCGAGAAACGGGTCCGAGAGTTTTTCGGTCCAGTGGTGCGGGCAAATGTGGTTTTCAATGGCGAGGTGGAGCTGGAACGGGTCGAGGGCGTCGGCCTTGTCGTCGATCGGGCGCACGCCCTGGCCGAAGATTTCGAGCGCCGGGAACCTGGCTTTAAACTGCTGGGTGAACTGATAGCGCGCATGATGCAGGGTGTGGCGCATCTGCTTGTTAGAGCAAACCGTGGAGATGGGGGAGGATTTGGCCGGCGGTGATTGTTTGGCCAGCGTGTCATAGGATCCGCGTCCGCCGCTGCTGCCATAGAACCATATATATCCGGTTTGGGAGTGGATCACGCGCGGGTGCTTGATCGCCCATGCCTCCTGGCTGCTGAGGATCCACCCGAACTGGTTGACGAAAGCGCGCCCGTAATTTTTTATGGCGGACGGTTCGGCGGTGATGAGCAGGGTGTTTTCCCGGCGGCCTGGGAGTTTTTCCGCCCAGCTCGGGAAGCGTTCGTCACCGCTTTTCGGCAGGTCATCATAGACCATCAGCCAGTCATAATCGCCGCACTGTTGATCGAAGATGAAGTCGCAGGCACCCCAGCTCGGCACCTGGTTTGGGAACCGTTTCAACCACAGGTCATAATTGGTATCGGAAGCCTGTGATTTGGACAGGAACTTGACCCGGATGCGTTTGGCGCTGGTGGTGTTCATCGTCAGATCGCGAATGGGATAAAGGCCCGCGCGAACGCGGCCTCAAGCTCGTCGAGCATGGCATAACGGCGGTTATACATCGGGCGTTTTTGTGGTTTCATGTCCTCGCGCGGGCGCCGGGCGGTGACCAGCGGAAGGCTGAAAAACGCCTCGCCCTCGCGCACCCCGCCACATTCTTCCCAGAACGAGTCGTAGTCAAAGAACATCTTCTGGCGATCGCTGGTCTGGCGGCGGGCATCGGTGCTGTAGGCGTGACTGGCGGCAGTGGTGGCCAGAATCCGGTTGCAACCGAGTTGGTTGGCGAGCAATTGCGCGGCAATGACAATAAGGCTCTTGGGCCGCAGGCCATGCAAATCTCGACCGGACTCCTTGATGGCGGGCGCGCCAAGCGCGCGCTCGGCCCCCTGCAGCCCGCCAATATACAAGGCCATGGTCCCGTCATCCGTGGGCGCGAGGGTCGCCGACAACAACGCGAGCTCGCCTTCCCCCAGTTCCGGGCAGAGCAGGCTGAGGGTGAATTCACCCTCCTGGTAAAACCGCGGGTCGTGCGTGAGCCGCAGCCGATAGGTCCGGTTGGCGGTCCACTCCGCCAGGTGGAACGTGTCTGCTAGAAAGATGTTTTCCAGGGCGGCGCGTGGCAGCGTGGCCTGCACAAACGCATAGTTGGCCCGCAATGCCGCCAGGGTGCGGTCCTTGCTCCATGAGGTCGAGAGATAGGGCCTGTAAAGTTTCCGGTAGATCCGGTGATCATGGGCCGCCAACTGGCGCAGAAACGCGTCGTGGCGCAGCAGTTCGAACCAGACGACGTTGAACTGCCGGTCCGGCCAACTCCGGCAGATGAATTTCAGCCGTTTCACCACGCTGCCGTTTCTGCCGGTGGGAAATGCCTGGTGGCTGGCATGATGCAACAAGGATATGGTTTCAATGAAAGACATGAATGGTGTGTTGGATAATCAATTGATCGTACGGGGGGCGGCCGCGCTTTGGGAAAAAGATCAAAACCCTTTCCAGAGTTTGATCCGACTTCGAAGCAAATCCGTGAAGCCAAGCCACCTGCATCTCAAAGCGTGCAATCGCCGGTGTCTTTGATACGCCGCGTTGGAGATGGGAATCCTTGCGCCAGCCCGTGCCGCACAAAATTCCTGTTCCCGTAAAATCCCGGGGTCGTGCTGACCAATATCCGAGAAATCCGAATACTGACCCACGATACCGGGAGAAACCGCCGTCACGGTGAAGCGTGGTGCTAGATTCCTCGCATACCAGCGGTCAATGGCCCGGTGGCTCGCCAGCCATGACCAAATCGTGTCCGCATCTGGCAGCCGATCCAACAGCCAGTCAAAAGTATCATTCTTCAATAGATACGCATGCGTGGTGTAACACCCGAAAACCTCATGGAGGGCGTGGCCGACAACAAGATCCGCCACTTTCCTGCTTGGCTCCACGGTTTTGGTGTAGCCGAGATAGCATACTTGCCAGCGCGCCTCCAAATCGCGCAGTCGTTCTTCAAGCGCAGTGGACAGCTGGAGGAAGTCCGCGCCAAAATTCACGTCGTCTTCGAGAATCAACACGCTCTTCCAGCCCTGATTGCGGGCATGGATGATAGCGGAACGATGGGACAGAACGCAGCCCGCGCGGCCGGCCCAGCACTTGTCGCGCTTGCCGTTGCGGAACCAGGGGCGCTGGCCGTAGCCGGGCAAGTCCACGCCGTTGACGGCCGGGATCCGCTGCCAGCCTTGCAGCACGCTGGTTTGGCGCGCGATTTCCGCGAAGTGCGCTAGGCGCTCAGGGCGGTGGTCAAGGTTGATCACCAACACCCCGTCTGCGAGACGAAGTGCCGGAGTTGATGTGCTTGGAGAGGTCATTGGGAAGAGGTGATGTAATCCGGAACATCCGGGCGGAAGGCGGATCCGAGCCAATCCTCAAGGATGCGGATCGCGCGGTGATAAAACGTGTGTTCGCGCATCACGCGTTGATGACCCGCGCGGGTGATGGCCTGGGCTTGCTCCGGGTGGCGCAGCAAGGTGCTAACGATTTCGGCGAGGTCCGCCGCGGACTGGTACACGAGAACCTCCTCGTGGGGAGTGAAGCACCTGGCGAGATCGGGCACCGCGGGATAGGATGCCAGGCCGCCCGCGCAGGGAATCTCGAAGGCCCGCAGGTTGAGGCCGTTGATGGTGTTGCCCGCTTGAAGCAAGTTGAGGTTGGCCAGGTATTGTTGATAGACGCGCGCCAGGGCGGCGGACGACAGTTTGCGGTTGCGCCAAACCCTAGGCCAATTGCCCGCGTGCGGGCCATAGAGGTCCAGGTGCTTGCCAAGGCTCCGGTATTCGGCAAACAGTCGCTGGCGCGCTGGCGTGCAGTTGCCGGCAAAGACCAGCCTTGGTTGGCGTGAGCGGATATCGATATCATGGCAGGCATAACGGCGCGGGTTGGCCGCCAGCGGCAGGAATTCAAGCCGGGCGCGGGACCCGCGGTAGTGGTCATGCAATACAGGCAGGCTTGCCGAGTCAAAATAATACACCCCGTCGAGCAAGGCGTCATGGCCTGAGGGAATAGCCGCCACACTATCGCACAGCCAACCCACTATCGGAATCCCTGGACCGAGCGCCTGGCGCAGCAAGGATTCGGCATCCCGCGGAATGCTCGGGTGATTGAGGATGATGACAAGATCCGGTGAAAAATCCGCGAGGGTTTTGGCCAGGCGGCCGCAGGTCGTCGGATTGAGCAGCAGTCGCTGCTGCTTGTGCGTCTGTTGAGTCCAGCGTTCCGCCAGTGACGATGGGCGGTAATTTGTGGTCAGGGTGATCACCCCCGCCTCGCGAAAGCCCGCCGCCAGATCCGCGCACCAGGTGAGAAGCCCGTCGCTTTTTTGAACAATCGCCACCCGCGGCCGGGTACCATGACCGACGGCGCGTGATGAGTTCAATGAAGCGGGAGTCATCGGAGATCAGCTTTGTTTGTTAGATCGGCGGCGGGCCGCCAGTTCGCGCCACCACGCGACGTCTAGCGGGTGGCTGAGGCAGTACTGCCGGTGGTCCTCGATCCAGGCGGATCGGATGGCCTTCCAATCGCCTGCCAGAAGGTTGACGCCGACAGGGCCGGGGGCTGTGGTGAATGGCGCTAATTTTGGGCTGATTTGGGATGAAAGAGTCCGCCTGAAGGCGGGACTACCTACGCTGGAATCAGCGTTCATGGGGAGGTATGTAGTACCGCCTTCAGGCGGAATCTTTTGTCCTCCATGCTCGCGAAAGCTTGTTAAGTTAGCGCTATCCGGGACAGTGGCCGCGCCGGGACGACCGGCAAACAGCGTGTCTAACACACGGTTGCCCAATTCATTGCTGCTATGACCAAGGTCGCACCAACTTGGCATAGCCTGGCACGGGGCACCTGGCACAGGCATGGGGGTAGTCGTGTAAGCGTTAAAAGTGAGGAAGCTCCAGAGTTGGACCGGCGGCCCATTGGTGGCGGTATTGGCCAGGCGGCAAATATCCACGAGGGCACGCAGGTCGATTTCCCAACCCATGATGTCCGGGCGATCCGCCGTGGGGTGGATTTGTTTCAACGCGTGCTGCGGCGGGATGACGAGGAACATTTCGATGCCGGCCTGACGAACGCGCGCGATGAATCTGGCAAGCAGTTGCGCCTTTTGCTGGCGCAGGATCTGCGCCCGCAAATTCCACTGATCCACCTGATTTTCAAAAGGCATGGATTCGACGAATGTGCGGAGGTTCTCGTGAACCTCAGGTTGGCACATCTGCCCAAGTGGGCCAAATATCGGCCGAATGCCTTTCGAGTATCGTCGCAGCGTGGCGATGGATTCTGCGAACGCGCGCCAACCGACGATTTGACTGATGCGGCGTTCGAGCGAGCGGTTGTTGTCGGCCAACGGGGATTGGTAATACTGGTTAGAGGCCCGGCTGTCGGCGTCATTGTGGAGATCGCCCGGATCGAGGCCGAAGATGAGGGTTTTGAGCTGCGGGTTGCGGTCCATGGCGTAGTTGCCGGTGGCGACCGTTTCGTAAAGGGTGGCACCTGACATCGCGAGGTTGACGGTGCGGGGTTGCGGCAAGGCCGGGTGGGTGGGGTCGAGTCCGATTTCGATGCGCGAAGATCCGAGGATGACGGCCTGCCAAGTGCCGCGATTGGCGAGGGCCGCCTTGCCGACGCGGCGGGCTTTGCTGATTTCGCGGGATTTGTCGAGGGAGTCCATGGCCCAGGGAGCCCCGTTGATGCGCCAGGGATCGACGGTGGTGGTGAGGGTGGCGGCGAGCGCGAGATAGGTTCCCAACAACGCGGTGAACCAACGCATGAAGCGGCTGAATGGACGGTGGGTCATGGAGCGTTGGCAGGCGGGAGGACGGGGTTAGAACTGGAAATAGATGAACTCGCCACCGCGATCCATCTCCAGAGTGACGACGAGCAACAGGATGAAAACGAAGGCGGCGGCCAGCGGGACGGGCCGCCATCCCCACCAGCGGCGGCGGGGGCAGGTCGGCTCGCGGGCCAACCGGAAGTGGGGTGAGAAGCGCCCGAGGAACTGCTGGGTGTTGGGCAACAAGAAGGCAATGAGCAGGCTGTAGATGAGCGGGCGCATCGCGCGCTGGGCCTTCATGATGTCGCCATCGGTGACGGGCGTCCACAGCGGCCCGCCCTGCGGGATCACCATGGCATGATAGAAACGGGCGGTCGTGTGCCAGGCGAGTTGGGCATTGCCGGCTGAGGCGAGTTCGAAGTTGCCCGCTCGGAACGGCACCCAGGCGAAAACCACGGTCAGGAAGGTGATCAACCAGGCCAGGGCGGTGGGCAGCGGCCGCCAACCGAGCTTGTTGCGGAGGCCGAGCCAGAGGTTGTTGATGCACAGATAGAAGCCGTGCAGCACCCCCCACAGCAGGAAGGTGATGCCCGCGCCATGCCAGAGGCCACCGAGGAGCATGGTGGCCATGAGATTGGAGTAGCGGCGGGCCGGGCCGCGGCGGTTGCCGCCGAGCGGGATGTAGAGGTAATCACGCAGGAAGCGCGACAGAGTCATGTGCCACCGCCGCCAGAAATCAATGATGGAAGTGGCCTTGTAGGGTGAGCTGAAGTTGAGCGGCAGCTTGATGCCAAACAGATAGGATACCCCGATCGCCATGTCGGAATAACCGGAGAAATCAAAGTAAATTTGCAGGGTGTAGGCCAGCGCGCCGACCCAGGCTTCGCCCAGGGTGAGGGCGCGGGCGGCGGTGGCGGCGAATTGGAAAATGGGTGTGGCGGTTTCGGCCAGGCTGTCGGCAATGACGACTTTCTTGAACAGGCCGATGGCCAGGACGGTGAAGCCGATGGCCAAATAGCTGGGATTGAGTTTGGTGATGCGCGGCCGGAACTGGCCGATGAGCTCGCGGTGATGGACGATCGGTCCGGCGATGAGGTGCGGGAAAAATGTCACGAACAACAGATAGTCCCCGAAACTGTAACCGGTCGGATCGCCACGGAACACATCCACCAAAAAGGCGATTTGCAGGAAGGTGAAAAACGACACCGCCAGCGGCAGGATCAAGTGCGGGACGGCGGCCGGCCAGCCTGTTAGGGAGTGGGACCAAGTGGCGAAGATCCCGAGATATTTGAAATAGAACAGGAGCAGGAGGTTGACGCTGACCCCGAGGATGACGAGCGCCCGGCGCTTGCCGGGGTGGGTGGAGCGGGCCATCGCATTGCCGCAAACAAAGTTGCCGACGCAGGAAAGGATAATCAAAATCAGAAACCAGGGAGACCAAGGTTGGTCCGCCTCGGGTTTCCACCAGGCGTAGAAGGCCAGGCTGCATCCTGTCAGCCAGGTGGTGCTCCAGCGCCAGTGGAGACGGCCCAGCAGGAAGAAACCTGCCAGAGTCAGGGGCAGGA
Source organism: Verrucomicrobiota bacterium (assembly GCA_037142115.1). GTDB lineage: Bacteria > Verrucomicrobiota > Verrucomicrobiia > Verrucomicrobiales > Akkermansiaceae > Luteolibacter. Next base: position 24,507 of record JBAXBG010000018.1, read on the forward strand.
AAACCAGCAGGAAAGTATAAGTGCTGAAGAGCATGACGAGTGAGGAGCTTGAATAGTTCATCCGGGGGGGGGCAACAAGGCCAATCCCCCCGACAATGGAAAAGTCCCGCCGGTTCGGGAGGGCGGATTAAATTCCGCGTTCCCATCCTGGATGGGCTCTGGACGCGGGCGCTTGGGCCGCGTAAACAAGCGCATGACCGTTCGCACCCGCTTCGCTCCCTCGCCCACCGGCTACCTGCATGTCGGCGGGGCCCGCACCGCCCTGTTCAACTGGCTGTTCGCCCGCCACCACGGCGGCACCTTCGTGCTGCGCGTCGAGGACACCGACGAGGCGCGCAATACCGCCGAGGCCAAGCAGGCGATCTTCGACGGGATGCAGTGGCTGGGGTTGGATTGGGATGAGGGCCCCAACCGGGGCGGAGCCTTCGGCCCGTATTTCCAAAGCGAACGCACGGCGATCTACGACGCGTGGTTTCAAAAACTGGTGGCGGCCGGGCGGGTTTATGAGGATGACGGCGCCTGGCGGTTCCGCTTCGAGCGCAAGCCCGTCACGATGCAGGATCTGGTGTGCGGCGAGGTGACGATCGACTATCGGGACGAGTCGAACACGCCGGACATGGTGGTGAAGCGCTCGGATGGTTCCTATGTGTTTCATTTCGTCAACGTGGTGGACGATTTGGAAATGGAGATCACCCATGTGATCCGCGGCGAGGACCACCTGATGAACACGCCCAAGCACCTGCAGCTCATCGAAGCGTTCGGCGGCCGCGCCCCGCATTACGCGCACATCCCGCTGATCCTCAACCCCGACGGCTCGAAGATGTCGAAGCGCGATGCCGGCGCGGCGGTCGGGGATTACCCCCGCCAGGGATTCCTGCCAGGCGCGGTGGTGAATTTCATCGCGCTGTTAGGATGGTCGTCCAAAACCGAGCAGGAAATCTTCACCCTGGCGGAGCTCGTCGAGCGCTTCACCCTGGAGAACGTCAACCGCGCGCCGGGGCGCTTTGACTTGGAAAAATGCCAGTGGGTCAACCAGCAGCACCTCGCGCTGCTGGATGAGCCGGCCTATCTCAACGAGGCGTCTGCCTACTTGGGCAGCAGGCATGAGCCGTTTCAAGCGAAGCCGGAACTCGTCGCACTCACCAAAGGGAAAGTCAGAACGTTGCAGGAAATCCCCGCCTACATAGGCGCGTGGCTTCCCGATGCGCTCATCACCTATCCTGACGACAAGGTGAGCGGGAAGATCACCGAGAATCAGATAGCCCGTGAGCATTTGCCGAAAATCGCCCGGGATCTGGCGACACTCGCCGCCGACCGTGATCCGTCGGCGCATATCAAACAATATGCGGAAACTCACTCGATCAGTCTTGGCAAGCTGATGCTAGCGCTGCGGTATTCGATTTCAGGCCAGGCCTCGGGGCCTGACCTGATGCCTGCAATCTCCACCTTGGAGCCCAGCTTGGCCGCCACCCGGATCAACGAGTTTTGTCGTCAAACCGCCATTCCAAGCCCCGAATAGCAAGCCATGGACCGAAATCGGAAAGGAATCTGGCGGCGGGCAGAATGCCCGCGCCACGGTGGCCCGGGCATTTTGCCCGGAGCCAAATGCCCGCATTCGCCAAGCCCGCCACCCGTCCCCTCGCTAACATGAAGGAAGTCTACACCCTCCAGGACCTGGTCTCGCGCGAGCAACTCGACGCCGGTGCCGCCAAGCCGGCGCGCTTGGCCGTGCTCGGTTGGCCGGTGGCGCACTCGGCCTCGCCGCGGATGCACCAGGCGGCGCTGGATGCCAATGCGATCGACGCGCGCTACATCCGCTTGGAAGTGGCCGAGGGCCAGCTGCCGGTGGCGTTAGCCCGGCTGCGGACGCTCGGGTTCATCGGCTGCAACGTGACGGTGCCGCACAAGCTCGCCGCGCTGGCCGCGTGCGACGACGTTCACTCGGACGCCCGCGCACTCGGCGCGGTCAACACGGTGCGCTTCGATGCGGATGCGACGCGCGGCTTCAATACCGACGGGCCGGGATTTGCCCGCGCCATTGAGGATGATTTCGGCGTGCCGCTGGCCAGCCTCAGTGTCGTCATCGTCGGGGCGGGCGGGGGCGCGGGTCAGGCCCTTGCCACCCAGTGCGTGCGGCTGGGAGTGCCGCGCTTGTTGTTGGTGAACCGCTCGCTGGGCAAGCTCGGCCCGCTGGTGGAACGCCTGAACCACCTCGGGTCGATGACCGAAATCGTGGCGTTGGCATTGGCGGACCCGTCGCTCGGCGTGCGCTGCCGGACCTGTGATCTCATCGTGAATGCGTCCTCCGTGGGTCTGGCGGCGGGAGATCCTTCGGTCTTGGCGGCGCAATGCCTGGTGCCCAAGCAATTGGTCTATGACGCGATCTACCATCCGCCGGTGACGCCCCTGCTGGCGCTCGCCAGCCAGGCGGGCTGCCGGACCTCCAACGGCTTGTCCATGCTGCTGCGGCAGGGCGCGCTGGCGTTCCAACATTGGTTTCCTCAAACCGAGCCGCTCGCGGTGATGCGCGCGGCGCTGGCTCATCCCACCTGCAAGGAATGATGCGATTCCTCCCCGGCGGCCGCTGGCGTTCAGGTGGACTCTGGAAATCCCATGATTCTCCCGAAAGAGTCGCGCGGAGCGCGCCGTATCCCAGCCATCCATTTCCAAACTAAAATCATGCCTGCACTCAATCGTCGTCATTTTCTCCAGCAGACCGGCCTCGGGGTCGGTGGACTCGTGCTCGGAGCCCCCGCCATCGTCCGCGGCCAGAACCTCAACAGCCGGGTCAACGTGGCCTGCATCGGGGTCGGCGGCAAAGGCGACAGCGACGTCAACGACGCCGCCAAGTGCGGCGCCAATATCGTCGCCCTCTGCGATGTGGACGCCCGCACCCTCAACAAAAAAGGCGAGAAATACCCCGACGCTAAAAAGTTCGTCGACTTCCGCAAGATGCTCGAGGAGATGGGCAAGTCGATCGACGCGGTGACGATTTCCACGCCGGACCACCTGCATGGGATCGCGGCCATGACCGCCATGCAGCTGGGCAAGCACGTCTACTGCCAGAAGCCGCTGACCCAAACCGTGTTTGAAGCCCGCGAGTTGGTGCGCGTGGCCAAGGACAAAAAACTCGCCACCCAGATGGGCAACCAAGGCAGTGCCGGCAGCGGCTTGCGCCGCGCCGTCGAAGTCATCCAGGCCGGCATCATCGGCAACGCTCACGAACTCCACGTCTGGTCGAACCGCCCGATCTGGCCGCAAGGGCTGGCGCGGCCAGCCGGCGAGTCGCCCGTGCCCAAGGAGCTCGATTGGAACCTCTGGCAAGGTCCCGCGGCCGTGCGGCCGTATCTGGAGAGCGTCTATCATCCGTTCAAATGGCGCGGCTGGATGGACTACGGCACCGGCGCGCTCGGCGACATGGCCTGCCACACCGTCAACATGCCGTTCCGCGCGCTCAAACTCGGCTACCCCTCGGTCGTCGAATGCGAGATCGCCTCGCGCTTCTATCCGGAAACCTATCCGCTCACGTCGCGCATCCGCTTCGAGTTCCCGGAACGCGAGGGCCTGCCGCCGCTGAAATTCTGGTGGTATGACGGCGCGCCGAGTTCCGATTTCAAACCGTTGCGGCCCTATCCCAACATCGTGCGCGACATCGTCAACATGCGCGGCAAACTGCCCGAAAGCGGCTGTCTGGTCATCGGCGACAAGGGGGTGTTGTTTTCGCCCGACGATTACGGCTCGACGTTCTTCCTGCAGTTGGAAGGCGAGAAATCCTTCATCAACGGCAAGGATCACGAGGCCTGCAAGGTCGTGCCCGAATCCATCCCGCGCTCGCCGGGCCACAACCAGGAATGGTTCAACATGATCAAGGACGGCACCCCTGCCTACTCGAACTTCGGCATCGCCGGCTACCTCACTGAAATCATCCTGCTCGGCTGCATCGCACTGAAAGTCGGCGAAGGCGTCAAGATGGAATGGGACGGCCCGAACATGCGCTCGCCCAACTGCCCGCAGGCGGCTCAATTCGTCAAACGCAACGACCGCACCGGCTGGTGATCCTCCAGGGTTAAGGTCTTTTCTTACGTCGGAAGCGGGGGGGGCCGGGATGAAGAGTCCGCCTGAAGG
>JBAXBG010000019.1:0-27692 GCA_037142115.1 Verrucomicrobiota bacterium
AATGTCATTCGCCGGATAGATTGCCCATCCCAGCGGCTCCGTGCAAGGCAAAAGCGGCCCATCCTCGTGGCTGCCGCGTCCCGCCGCAGCCACGGCTTATTTCCCGCACAGCAACCCGCGGCTGGTCCACAAGTAGTTCCAGCCGGAGAGCAGGGTCAGCGCCAGCGCCAGCCACATCGAGACGGGTTGCAACCATCCGTGGTCATCAGACAGATACCGAAGCACGGCCACCACCGGATGGGCGGAGGTCAGTGGATGGAACGCGAACCCAGTCAGGCAGGTGATGCAGAACATCAGTTGGAACCCGGTTTTCCATTTTCCGAGCCCGTCTGCCGCCATCACCTGGCCGGCTTCCATGGCGATTTGCCGCAGCCCGGTGACCAGGAACTCGCGCGCCAGAATCAACACCGTCACCCACACCGGGCACAGGTCCTGAGCGCTCAGATAGACGAAGGCCGAGCCCACCAGCACCTTGTCCGCAATCGGATCGAGCAGCTTGCCCATCGGGGTGACCATCCCGAGTTTGCGCGCCAGCCAGCCGTCCACAAAGTCGCTGATGGCGGCAATCACGAAAGAAACCAAGGCGATCCAATGCCCGAGGGCCGTGCCGAAGGCGGTTCCCGCGACAAAGACCGCTGTCAGCACGAGGCGCGAAAGCGTGATGGCATTCGGTAGGTTCACGCGCCAACTGTGGGAAATCTCTGGCCGGATGGCAACAAGGGGTTGCAGGAAAGACGCAAGTCCCGTAAATCCTTCCCGCCTCACCAACGGCACCCTCTTTATGAGCAATAGCGACTTCGGACTCATTGGTCTGGCCGTCATGGGCCAGAATCTTGTTCTCAATGTGGAATCCCGCGGCTTCCAAGTCTCGGTTTACAACCGCACCACCACCGTCACGGACGACTTCGTGGCCGCCCACCCGGACAAAAAACTCGTCGGCACGCCCACCTTGGAAGCCTTCGTCGCATCGCTGGCCAGCCCGCGCAAGGTGATGATCATGGTCAAGGCCGGCGCACCGGTGGACGCGGTCATCGAGCAGCTCATCCCTCTGTTAGACAAGGGCGACATCATCATCGACGGCGGCAACTCGCTCTACACCGACACCGAGCGCCGCGACCAGTGGCTCGGCGATCTGGGATTCCGCTTCGTGGGAGCCGGCGTTTCCGGCGGTGAGGAAGGTGCCCGCAAAGGCCCGGCGATCATGCCCGGCGGCCCGGCCTCCACCTGGGACGTGATGCAGCCGATCTTCGAGAGCATCTCCGCCAAAGTCGACGGCGAACCGTGCGTCGTCCACATCGGCCCCGGCGGTGCCGGCCACTACGTGAAGATGATTCACAACGGCATCGAATACGGCGACATGCAGCTCATCTGCGAGGCCTATAACATTTTCAAAGCCGCCGGGTTCTCCGCCGCCGAACTGGCCACCGTGTTCACGGCCTGGAACCATGGCGACCTCGAAAGCTACCTGATCCAAATCACCGCCGAGATCTTCGCCCAGCAAGACCCGGAATCCGGCCAGGCGCTCGTCGACGTCATCCTCGACACCGCCGGCCAAAAGGGCACCGGCAAGTGGACGATCATGAACGCGGTGGAAAACGCCGTGGTCATCTCCACCATCAACGCCGCGGTGGAAGCCCGTATCCTGTCCTCCATGAAAGACCAGCGCGTCGTCGCCAGCACTCAACTGCATGGCCCCAAGCCCGAGATCGACATCAAAAAGAAGAAACTCGTCAAAAAAGTCCACGACGCGCTGTTTGCCTCCAAGATCATTTCCTACGCCCAGGGCCTCGACCTCATCACCACCATGAGCGCCCACAAGGGCTGGAACCTCGACCTGTCCAAGATCGCCGCCATCTGGCGCGGCGGCTGCATCATCCGCGCCCGCTTCCTCAACGACATCACCGACGCCTACCGCGCCAACCCGACCCTCAGCAACCTGATGCTCGCCCCGTTCTTCAAGGACCTGCTCAACGGGTTCCAACAGAACTGGCGCGAGGTCGTCGCGCTGGCCACCCTCGCCGGGATTCCGGTCCCCGCCTTCAGTGCCTCGCTCGGTTACTACGACAGCTACCGCAGCGCGGTCCTGCCCGCCAACCTGTTGCAGGCCCAGCGTGACTTCTTCGGTGCCCACACCTACGAGCGCACCGACAAGCCGCGTGGTGCCATGTTCCACACCGATTGGCCCGAGGTGATCGGCTGAGGCTTGCGGCTTGCCGCGGCGGTCTGCGACCGTCGCTGCCAGTCACACAAAAACGCCGGACGGGAGAACCCGGCCGGCGTTTTGATTAGTGGGTTGGCGGCGGCCGCTGACGGCCGCCCACTGGGTGTCAGTCTTGGCCCGGGCTCCAATCTTCGGAGGCGGCGGCGGCAAGGTTGAACGCTTGCTCGAGGCCCACCATCTCGCTGGACGGACGGAGGCTTTCGAAGCTGGCGCTTTCCTTCTTGAGCTGATCTTCGGAGTAGCCGACGGCTTTGATCGAGAGGCCGATACGGCGCTCGACCTTGTCCACCTTGATGACGCGGGCTTCGATTTCCTCGCCCACCTTGATGATGTCCTTGACCTTCTCCACGTGGTCTTCGCTGAGTTGCGAGATGTGGATGAGGCCGTCGATGTCACCGTCGAGGCTGATGAAGGCACCGAACGAGGCAATCTTGGCCACCGTGCCCTTGACCAGGTCGCCGACCTTGAAGCGGCCGTCGATGAGGCTCCACGGGTCGCCTTCGGTTTGCTTGATACCGAGCGAGACGCGTTGGTTGACCTTGTCGATGGCGAGCACGCAGGCTTCCACTTCGTCGCCCTTCTTGAGGACTTCCGACGGGTGGTTGATTTTGCGCGTCCACGACATGTCGGAGACGTGGATCATGCCGTCGATGCCTTCTTCCAGTTCCACAAACGCGCCGTAGGCGGTGAGGTTGCGAACCGGGCCCTTGATGGTGGCGCCGACCGGATAGCGGAGTTCGATTTCGTCCCATGGGTTGGAATCGAGTTGGCGCACGCCGAGCGAGATCTTCTGCTCTTCGATGCTGATGCCGAGGACCACCGCGTGGATTTCCTGGCCGATTTCGAGCACGTCGCTCGGGCGGGTGATGCGCTTGACCCACGAGAGTTCCGAAACGTGGACGAGGCCTTCGACGCCGCGTTCGATTTCGACAAACGCGCCGTAGGGCAGGAGCTTGGTCACGCGGCCCTTGACATGCTGGCCGATCGGATACTTGCGCTCGATGTCTTCCCAAGGATTGTCGGACATTTGCTTGAGGCCGAGCGACACGCGCTCTTTCTCACGATCCACGTCGAGGATGACGACATCCACGGCCTGGCCGATGTGCAGCAGTTCCGAAGGATGGTTGATGCGGCCCCACGACATGTCGGTGATGTGAAGCAGGCCGTCCATGCCTTCGAGGTCCACGAACGCACCGAAGTCGGTGATGTTCTTGATCGCACCGGTGACCTTGTCGCCGATCTTGACCGTTTGGAGAAATTGCTGACGGAGTTCGGAGCGCTCGGCTTCGATGACTTCGCGGCGGGAAAGCACGATGTTTTTGCGCTCGTCGTTGACCTTGACGATTTTGAACTCGTACACGTTGCCGACGTATTCGTTGAGATCTTTCGGTGGGATGATGTCCACTTGCGAGCCGGGAAGGAACGCTTCGACGCCGACGTTGACGGTGAGGCCGCCCTTGACGACTGCCTTGACCTTGCCGCGGACCAGACCGCCATCCTGGAAGACCTTGACGATCTTTTCCCAGTTTTGCTTGTGGGCGGCCTTCTCCTTCGAGAGCACGACCATGCCCTCGTCGTTTTCAAGCTTTTCGAGAAGCACTTCGATTTCGTCGCCGACTTCGATTTCCTCATCCTCGAACTCGTTGGACGGGATCGCGCCCTCGGATTTGTAGCCGATGTCGACGAGGACGACTTGGGGGCGAATTTCAAGAATCGTGCCCTTGACGATCGATCCTTCGCGGAATTCGCGGAATTTCGAGTCGATGAGGTCGTTGAGTTCCTGATTGGTGGGTTCCGCGCATGCGTAAGCCATAATATATTTTGGTTTGGGGTTGTGTTGTTGGTTCGTTTTCCTTCTGAAATTGCCCCGTAACGGAATTCTCACAGGCACCGGGGCTCCAACCGCCTGCGAGAGAAAGAAAAACGGACGGCGAGACTAGCCCCCGAAAACCCCGTGGCAAGGCCAAATGAAGGAAAATTCACGGGCACGGGCACCGCGTCCTCACGGCACGCGCGGGAACTGGGAGAAATCGGGCGGGCGTTTTTCGAGGAAGGCCTGTTTGCCCTCGCGGCCCTCTTCGCTCATGTAATAGAGCAGGGTGGCGTTGCCGGCGAGGTCGAGCAGTCCCATCTGGCCGTCGCAATCGGCGTTGAGGGCGGACTTGAGGCAGCGCAAGGCCAGCGGCGAGTGGGCCAGCATCTCGCGGCACCACTGGAGGGTTTCCTTCTCAAGCTCGGCGAGCGGCACCACCGTGTTGACCAAGCCCATCTCGAGCGCCTGTTGGGCGTCGTATTGGCGGCACAGATACCAGATTTCGCGGGCCTTCTTCTGGCCGACGATGCGCGCCAGGTAGCTCGATCCCAGCCCGCCATCGAACGACCCGACTTTCGGTCCGGTCTGGCCGAAGCGGGCATTGTCGGCGGCGATCGTCAGATCGCAGACGATGTGCAGGACGTGGCCGCCACCGATGGCGTAGCCCGCGACCATCGCGACCACCGGCTTGGGCAGCGAGCGGATTTTCTTCTGCAAATCGAGCACGTTGAGGCGCGGGATGCCGTCCTCGCCGATGTAGCCGGCGTGGCCGCGGACTTTCTGGTCGCCGCCCGCGCAGAACGCCAGGTCGCCCGCGCCGGTGAGGATGATCACCCCGACGGTCGGATCCTCGTGGGCATGGTCGAAGGCCAGCAGCATCTCCTTGACGGTTTTCGGGCGGAAGGCATTGCGCACTTCGGGCCGGTTGATGGTGATCTTGGCAATCTTCCCCGCATCCGTCGTTTCATAACAGATGTCTTCAAACTCGCGCACGGTGGTCCACATGCCGGCAGGTTGGACGATCCGGCCGCGGCCGGCAATCCTAACCCTTGGCCGCGGGAAGATGTGTTTCGGTGTTTCGGTGTTTCGGTGTTTCGGTGTTTCGGTGTTTCGGTGTTTCGGTAAGAGAAAGGATCCGTCGCTGCGCCCCGGGCCTTTCGCTCTGCTCTTACTGAAACACCGGGCCGCACCGCGGCTACCGAAACACCGAAACACCGGGCCGCACCGCGGCTACCGAAACCCCGCCACCTGCTCCGCCAGCCAGGCCTCCGCCTCCCACGGCACCCGGTGGCCGGACCCCGGCGCGATCGCCAGCGTGGCCCGCGGCAGCAACCCCACCGCCCGCTCGGCGAGCGCGCGGAATTTGGCATCGTTTTCACCGACCACCCACAGCACGGGAATCTGGATTTCTTGCAACCGACTCCACAGCGGCGCTTGGGCCCCTAACGACCAATCGACGAAACTGCGGGCGATTTCGCGGCGGCGCATGGCCAGGCGCGCAGCGGCCTGGGGATCCCGCGGGGCGCTGGTATTCAAGATGGGTTGCGCGGCCCAGGCCTGGAAAAACTCCTGCCAGTTGCCGGTCAGCGCCCTGGCGGCCCAGGCGGCATCCTGCGCCCGCCGTGCCGCACGCTCCTCCTCCGCATCCAAGCCCGGGTTGGCGGAAATAATGACCGCCGCCTGCCAGGGGTGGCTGGGTTCCAGCAGCGCGTGCAGCGCCAGCCGACCGCCCAACGAATAACCTAACAGAGATCGGGCGCCGCCGCGCAGCACCTCGCCGCCCGCGTCGGCATTCAACGCCGCGCCGAAGTCCGCAAGCGGCAGCTCCTGGCCCTCCAGGAAGCGCCACAAATCCACCGCCCGGGAGCCGATTTGGGCGGCGGCGAGACGTTTGGCAAACCCGCGCCAATCGGCGGCCATGCCGAGCGCGCCGTGCAGGCACCAACATTCCATGGCACCTGCCTCGCTGCGCCTGGCCACCACCTCGCGGCACTCGTCGGCCTGTTTGGAGCATTGGATCATCGCTTGGAGCTGAGTTCGACGGCCTTGCGCAACGCCTCACGCAGTTGCGCCAGGAGCTCCGGATTGCTCCACATCCCGACGAACAGGGTCACCATCGCCACCAGCAAGAGGACCCCCAGGGCAACTAACATCCAATACACAATCGCGAGGAAAACCCCCGCACCATCGAGTTTCTTGTGGTAGGCGTAACCCGCCGGGCAGGCGAAACAGCGGTAGCCGAGCCACAGATTGAACCCCGGCACGAAATTCGCCAGATACCACCAGCGGCTCATGCCCAGATTGACCAGCCGCGCCAGCCCGTAATAAATCATCACCAGCAAGGGCACGAAAATCACTCCGGCAGCCACCACCGCCATGATCTGCGGCCCGAGTTGTTGGGTCAAAAAAACCACGCTCATGGGGACCGCCAACTGCCACACCATCGGAAACACCACCGTCGCCAAAAGGAAGCTGCGCCGCCGCGCACCCGGCCAATCGTCGATCCGGCGCATGGTTTCCTCCACCGATTCGAGTTTCGGCGCCAGGTAGGGGTCGCTCGGCGGTGCCAGGGCGGTCGGCGGCGGCAAGGTCCGCTTCGCAAACAAACCCTCGATCTCGCCAGCGGGCTTCCAGTCGGCCTGGCCTTGGGTCCAGACCAGGTCCAGCCGTGGATTGAGAGCGCCCTCCTCCACCTTGCCCCGCAACTCAGCCAGCGTCACCGGCCCGATCTGCGCGCCGTCCCGCGTGTAAAACCAGGCGTCTTGAAGCGCTTCTTGCATGCCGCCTGTCTATCCGGATCACTCCGGCCTGTCAAACGCCACCGCTCCGCCTTGGAGCGCCGACTTCAGTCGGCATCTTGAATGCGTGACCGCAACCGCCGACTCACGTCGGAGCTCCATCTCCCCTTGTGCATCGCCAGTCCTAACCTAAACTGCCGCGCAATGACTCGATGGAAGGTAACGATTCAAGCAGCCTGTGTGCTGATGGCCGTCTGGGCTGGGGTGTGGGCGGTCCGCGCCTATGCCGGCTCCAAAAAAACCACGGCCGACGGGCTCAGCCGGGCGATGGCGCAGGCGAACTTCGCCGATTGGTCGGTGCCAGACACGGCGCACGATGCCGCGGAGGCCAAACGGCGCGACCAGACGTTGCGCGCCATCGCCGACCAGGTGAACCGGCTGGATTTCCAGGAGCGGGAAAAAAACCGCCGCACCCGGGCCGGCGAGGCGTTTTTCCACCAGCTCAGCCCGGCCGAAAAAACCCTCTTCATCGAGCTCACGGTGATGGAGTCGATGAACCGCTTCATGGAGTCGCTCGACACGATGCCGCCCGCCCAGCGCAAAAAGTTCGTCGAGCAGGGGCTCAAGGAACTCGAGGACGGCCGCACCGCCGAACAACTCGCCCGGGCCAAGGAACTCGGCGCGGACCTGTTGGAAAAAATCAGTCAGGAAGGGATGCGCGCGTATTTCGAGAAATCCAGCACCGAAACCAAACTCGATCTCGCGCCGCTCATCGAAGCGGTCAACGAAACGATGCAGGGCCTGCGCGGCAACGAATTCAGCCCCCGCCAGCAACCATGAAATCACCCGCCGGGTTGACCCTGGTCGAGACCCTGGTGGTGCTGGCGATCCTCGCCACCCTGGCGGGCATCGGGATCCCGCTCACCCGCTCGATCCTCGCCAAGTCCCGCGAGGCGGCCTGCCTGGAAAATCTCCGCGCGCTGGGTGCCGGCCTCGAAAGCTACTTGCAGGACCACCAGCAGAAAATGCCGGAGCTGGCCACCGGCCGGGCGTCCAAGGCCGACCCCGCGCCGGTGCTCGAAACCGTGCTGCTGCCCTATCAGGAAAGCCCGGCCGCCTTCAAGTGCCCGCAGGATTCCAAGGAATACGCCCAAGCCGGCTCCAGCTACCTGTGGAACTCCACCCAAAACGGCCTGCTCTCCTCGCAGTTGGCGTTCTTCGGCATCTCCAACCGGCCCGACAAAATCCCCCTCATCACCGACAAGGAGGCCTGGCATCCCCACGGCACCAATTTCCTCTACGCCGATTCCTCCGCCTCCAACCACGTCCGCTTCGCCGCCGGCAACTCTCCTCCATGAGCCACATGGAATTTCACCGCCAAGACGCCAAGTTCGCCAAGGTGGATTCGCTAACCAGAAAATCGTTTCTTTCCTTGGCGCCCTTGGCGTCTTGGCGGTGTATTTTCTAAAGTTAGTTACCTTGCCACACCCGGCCGCCGGGTTCCTTACCACCCGTTCCCCACTCCTCCTCCTCCCATGCTCGAAGCCCGCGGCCTGTGCAAATCCTTCGGCGGCAAACCCGCCCTCGACGACTTCTCGTTCAGCGTCGGCCGCGGCGAAATCCACGGGTTGTTAGGCCATAACGGCGCCGGCAAGAGCACCACCCTGGGCATCATCCTCGGCATGATCCTGCCCCAAGCCGGCGACGTCACCATCGGCGGCGTGTCGGTGCTTGCCCACCGCGCCCAGGCGCTGCGCAAAGTCGGCGCCATCTTCGAGGCGCCCGCGTTCTACGACTACCTCAGCGGCTGGGACAACCTCAAAATCCTCATGAGCTACTCCGGCGGCTTCGACCCCACGGCCGCCCGCGCCATCGTCGAGCGCGTCGGCCTCACCCCTCGCATCCAGTCGAAAGTCCGGACCTACAGCCACGGCATGCGCCAGCGCCTCGCGCTCGCCCAGTCCCTGCTGCCGGAGCCGGAGGTGCTGCTGCTCGACGAGCCCACCGACGGCCTCGACCCCGAGGGCATCAAGTGGTTCCGCGATTTCATCCTCAGCCTGCGCGCCGAACGCGGCCTCACCGTGCTGTTCAACTCGCACCTGTTAGCCGAAGTCGAGCTGATGTGCGACCGGGTGACGATCCTGCGCGAGGGCCGGCGCGTCTTCGATGGCGCGGTCGGCGGCCTGCACGACGACGCGCCGCTGTTCGAGGCCGACCTCGACCCGTGGGCCGGCGCCAGCGGCCCGATCCACGCGCTGGGCGGCGAGATCCCCTCGCCCGGCCGGATCCGCCTGCCTCAAGGCACCGATCCTGCGGCGCTGGTGGAAGCGCTGGTGCGCGCCGGCATCCGGGTCCGCGCGCTGGCCCCGGTGCGCCGCTCGCTGGAGGACATTTACATGGAAATCCACCACGGCGCGGCCACGCCAGCCCCCCCGCCCGGTTGATCACGCAATTTCAGAAAAATGCCGAAATCGTCTGTGGAAGGGCGGCCCCTTCCCTGATAGTGCTGTCGCGTGCCCGACAACTCCGAGAACATCCGCCGCATCGCCAGCTTCCTGTGGGAAGTCGCCCAGGACCTCCATGGTGCCGTTGCCAAGAGTGAGAACCAGAACATCATTCTCCCGCTCACCGTTCTGCGCCGCCTCGATTACGCGCTCGCCCCGACCAAGGCGAAGGTAGTGGAAACCGAGAACAAACTCAAAGCCAAGGGCCTCGACAACCGCCACGATGCGCTGTGCCGCGCCGCTGGTTTCGCCTTCTACAACACCTCCCCGATCACCTTCGATACGCTGCTCGACGACGACGCGAACCTGACCCGCAGGCTGAAATCCTACATCAACGGATTTTCCGAAAACGTCCGCGAGATCTTCCACCGCTTCCGCTTCGACGACGCGATCCGCATACTCGACGAGGTCGGCCGGCTCTATCTGGTTCTCACCCGCTTCAACGAGAAATCCCGGATCAACCTCGAACCGAAAACCGCGGAAAACCCCGACGGACTCGACAACCACGAGATGGGCACTCTCTTCGAGCAGCTCATCCGCCGCTTCAACGAGGACATCAACCAGAACCCCGGCGAACACTTCACCCCCAAGGACGTCATCCGCCTGCTCGTCCGCCTCGTGCTGCGCCTCGATACCGAGCTGACCTCCAACCCGGCCGCCACCCGCACCGTGGCGGACCCGGCCTGCGGCACCGGCGGCATCGTCACCATCGCCCGCGAGGAAATCCGCAAGTTCGCACCCAAATCGCGCATCCACATCTTCGGCCAGGAAATCAACCCGCGCACCTGGGCGGTCTGCAAGTCCGACCTTCTCCTGCTCGATCCCACCGAGCCGGACCGGGATACGATCAAGCTCGGCTCCACCCTCGCCAGCGATCAGTTCGGCCGGGCGACCTTCGACCTGCAATTCGCCAATCCACCCTACGGCTACAAGTGGGAAGCCGACCGCGCCGCCGTCACCGCCGAACATCAGCTCGGCCATTTCGCCCGCTTCGGGGCCGGCCTGCCGCGCATCTCCGACGGCCAGCTCCTGTTTCTCCAGCACATGCTCCACCATGTGAACAAGGACGCGCCCAGTTACATCGGCATCGTCTTCAATGGCTCGCCGCTCTTCACCGGCGAGGCCGGCTCCGGCGAATCGGAAATCCGCCGCTGGATTCTCGAAAACGACTGGCTCGTCGCGCTGGTCGCCCTGCCCGAGCAGATGTTCTACAACACCGGCATCCAGACCTATCTGTGGATCCTCTCCACCCATAAACCCAAAAAGCAGCAGGGCAAGGTCATGCTCTTCGATGCCTCCGGCGAGTCGTTCTGGAAAAAACTCCCCAAAGCCATCGGCGACAAACGCCGCACCATCGACAGCTCGGAAAATGACATCCTCCGCCAATTCTCCGCCTGGAAGGAAACCGCGCACATCAAGATCTTCCCCTCCACCGACTTCGGTTACCGCCGCATCCAGATCGACCGCCCGCTGCGCCAGAATTTCGAGGTCTCCGCGGAACGCCTCGCCCGCCTGCTGGAAACCACCCCGTTCGCCTCGCTCGCCACCTCGAAGAAAAAGGAAAAAATCGCCCGCGACGCGGAAATCCGCGACGGCAAACAACTTCAGCACGCCATTCTAGCAGTTCTGCGGCAGCTGCCCGCCGGGCGGGTGACCAACCGGCCGATGTTCGAGGATCGCCTGGCCGACGCCCTCAAAAAATCCGACATCAAGCTCAAGAAACCCTTGTTCAAGGCCATCGTCGATGCTCTATCAGAACGCGACGAGTCCGCCGACCCCGTCATCGCGGAAACCACCGCCGTCAAGCGCTCGGAACTGCCCATCCGCATCCGCCGCGCCGAACTCAACCACCACGCCCCGGAAACCCCGCGCTTCGGCGGGTTCCACCTGGACCACCCGGACGACCCCAAACTCGTCCTGCTAACCCGCTACGAGTCCGACAACGACCTCAAGGATTTTGAAAATGTCCCGCTCGGCACCGACATCATCGCTTACTTCGAGCGCGAGGTCCTACCCCACGCGCCCGACGCCTGGATCAACCCGGACTTCGCCGACGAGAAGGATCAGGGCGTCGGCAAGGTCGGCTACGAGATCAACTTCAACCGCCATTTCTACACCTACCAACCGCCACGCCCGGTCGCCGAAATCGACAAAAACATCCGCAAAGTCGAAAAAAACATCCTCGCCATGCTCAAGGAGGTGATGGGGTGAGCATTCTTTCTTCAGAGCCAACGGCCCGCCACACGCCAGCCCAGGGCACCGCCCTGGGTCCCCGGCCCATCAGCAAATCAAGCCCCGAAGGGGCGACACAATCGCGCGGGGAGGGATTGGAATGAGCGTCGCCCTAACGATCAAACCGCTCAAACGGTTGACTGAAATCAATCGTGAAGTCCTTCCAGAAAGCACGCCCGAAGACTTCGAAATCGAATACGTGGACATTTCGAGTGTTTCGGGAATGGGACGCATTCTGGGCACGGAAACATTGCTCTTTGGAAAAGCCCCATCCCGAGCGCGGCGTCTTGTTCGAAACGGCGACACGATCATTTCCACCGTCCGCACCTATCTCCGGGCGATCACAAGCATCCAAAGTCCTCCGCCAAATCTGGTGGTTTCAACAGGATTCGCAACCCTGACGCCAGGTCCCGAGATTGATGGTGGATACTTCGCTTACTTCGCCCAAACCGAGCACTTCATTCATGAGGTGGTGAGCCGCTCGACAGGTGTTAGCTACCCGGCTATCACGCCGTCGGAACTTGGAAACATCCAAATCTCATACCCCCCGCTCGCCACCCAACGCCGCATCGCCGCCTACCTCGACCGCGAAACGCGCCAGATCGACGCCCTGGTGGCGAGCAAAGAGGAACTGTTGGGTCTGCTGGCTGAAAAACGCGCCAGCCTGATCAGCCACGCCGTCACCCGCGGCCTCAATCCCAAAGCCAAACTCAAACCCTCCGGCATCCCCTGGCTCGGGGAGATTCCGGGGCATTGGTCCGTCGCTCAGGTTGGCCACCGTTATCACGTGGACTTGGGAAAGATGCTCGATGCCAAGAAAATCTCTGGCGACTATCTCAAACCTTATCTCCGCAATCAGGACGTGCAGTGGAGCGGCATCAATACCGCCGAACTTCCCCAAATGGATATCAAACCGGGCGAGGAATCGCGGTTTGCCCTCCTGCCCGGTGACCTGCTGGTGTGCGAAGGCGGAGAATGCGGACGATGCTCAATCTGGACGGAAACCCAGGAGTGTTACTATCAAAAAGCACTTCACCGCTTGCGCCCCCGGACTGCTCGCGATCACTCCAGATTCTTTCGCTTTCTGATGGAAGTCGCCGTCACCACCGGAGTATTTGCGTCGGACTCGAATGCAAACACCATAGGCCATCTCCCGGCGGAGAAATTCAGGAACTACCGCATGGTTTTCCCGCCAGTCGAAGAACAACAAAAGATTGCGGATTACCTTTTCGAGCAAGAAGCCTACTTCAAAAGTCTTCGCCTCAACATCCAAACCAGCATCGCCCTGCTGCGCGAGAAGCGCGGCTCCCTGATCGCCGCCGCGGTGACGGGGGAGCTGGCGGTGGTGTGAAAAAGTTATTTACCGATCAGGTAAACGGTGCCATCTTTCCCCCGCCCCTCGCCAGCATCCCGTTTCGATGGACCTCACGTTTCGCACCCGCAAACTCGAAAAGCTGGCGAACAGCGAGAAGGAGCAGCTCAAGCAACTCGGCAAGAACGCCGCCAGAAAATTCAAGCGCCGTCTGGATGACCTCCGGGCGGCCCGGAACCTGGAAGAAATGGCCCTGTTGCCTGGGCGGCTCCACCCGCTCACGGGGGACAGGTCGGGCGAGTTGTCGCTGGATCTGGAACACCCAAACCGGCTGTTGCTGGTTGCCGCCCACGATCCGGTCCCGCTCAAGTTGGACGGAAGTTTGGATTGGGCGGCTGTGACAGCCGTGGAAATCATTGCAATCACCGATACCCATGAATAAGAGCATCACCCCGCCCAACACCTACTTGCCCGACCACGTGTCGCCTCCCGGGGGCACTCTGGAGGACGTGCTGGAAGAGCGCGGCATGAGCCAGGCCGAACTGGCCGAGCGCACGGGGCTTTCCAAGAAAACCGTGAACCTGATCATAAAAGGCAAGGCCCCGCTTACGCAGGAAAGCGCCCTGCTGTTTGAGAAAGCGCTGGGAATTCCAGCGGGTTTCTGGATCAACCGGGAGAAGGATTACCGCGAGTTTCTCGCCCGCGCCGAAGCGCGGCAGCGGCAGACGGCATTCGCCGAATGGGCCAGAAGTTTCCCTTACGCCGCCATGGTAAACGTGGGTTGGCTCGCCCCAGCCACGGCCCTGACGGAGAAAATCGACCGCCTTCTAACCTTCTTCGCCGTGGCCAATCCCGACGGTTGGAGCGAACTCTATGCCCGGCCACAAGCGGCGTTCCGTCGCTCGGCGAAGTTCGGGAACAAGACCGAAGTTATTTCCGCATGGTTGCGTCAGGGAGAAGTCCAAGCGGAGAAAGTCCGCACGCGGCCCTATTCGCCGGAGGCGTTCCACAAGGCCGTGGCCGAGATCCGGAAACTCTGCGCCATGGAGAACCCGAACGAGTTTGTGCCCCGCATGCAGCAACTCTGCGCTGACGCGGGCGTGCTTTTCCTCCTTGTTCCCGAGTTACCTTCGATGGGCGTGAGCGGCGTCACACGCTGGCTGGGCGAACGGCCCTTGATCCAGCAGTGTCTGCGTTTCAAGACGAACGATCATTTTTGGTTTACGTTCTTTCACGAAGCGCGGCACGTCCTCCAGAACCGCCGTCGTCATGTGTTCATAGAAGCTCCGGGACTGCCGGAAGAAGATGTGGCCCACGAGGAGGATGCGAACCGCTATGCTGCGGAAACCCTGATTCCCGCGAAAGAATATGCGGATATCATCGGTAAGGGGCCGGGAACCCCCGAGATCCGCGCATTTGCCCGCCGGATCGGCGTGCATCCGGGAATCGTTGTCGGCCGTCTCCAGCGGGACAAGGTTCTCGCCTACGGGCATCCCGCCGGAAATCTGAAGATCAAATTCGAATGGGCAACGCCCGGCGAATTATGATGCCATCATGGATTCCGCCCAAACAAAACCCCTCGGGTCGCGAGACCGGAGGGGTTTCTGAGGGCAAACCTTTGGAGATCAGCCCACCGCCATTGCGGCGGGAAGTTGAGGAAGAGTCTCAAAATCTCAGTTGATGTCAATCTTAGGATCAAAGACGCCCATGCCCAAGACTACCTCCGAACAGAATTTCGAGAACGCCATCGTGGCGGATCTGATAGGTTTGAATGCGTTTCACCCGGCCGCGCCGGAGGACCACGACCGCGAGCTGTGCCTGATTCCCCAGTCGCTGGTGCGATTTCTCCAGGTGACCCAGCCGCAGGCCTGGAAGGCGCTGCGCTCCGAGTTGGGAGACGAGGCGGAAAGCCGGATCGTCAAGCGGGTGCGCAATGTGATTGAAAAGAAGGGCACGCTCCACGTCCTGCGCAAGGGCGTGGATGAGAGCGGGTGCCATTTCGAGCTGTGCTTTTTCCCGCCAACCGGCGGGGACGATGCCGAATTGAAGAAACTCTATCAGGGGAATTTTTTCCAGGTGCTCCACGATCCCGACCCGTCGGGAGGTTTTAATTACACGAAGGGCAGCGAGAAGAGCCTGGATCTGGGGATATTTCTCAACGGCCTGCCGATTTTCACGGCGGAGATCAAGAATGCCGTTTCCGGCCAGACGGTCGCCCACGCCATCGGCCAGTATCAGAAAGATCGAGATCCTAAAGAACCGCTGTTCCGCTTCGGGCGCTGCCTGGCGCATTTCGCCGTGGATACCGAGCAAGTCTTCATGGCCGCCACGCTGGAGGGAAGGAAGACGAGGTTTTTCCCCTTCAATCAGGGCAACGACCACGGGGCCGGCAATCCGCCGAGCCGCACCGGCATTTCCACCGCCTACCTGTGGCGCGAGGTCTGGACCAAGGACAGCATCCTTGATCTGATCCGCCGCTTCGTGCAGGTGGTGGACCAACTCGACGACCGCGGCCGCCCGACCGGCAAGAAGATTCAGATTTTCCCCCGCTACCATCAGCTTGGCTGCGTGCGCGAACAAACCGGCCACGCCCGCGACCACGGCCCCGGTTTCAGTTACCTCAACCAGCATAGCGCGGGCAGTGGCAAGACCATCGAGATCGCCACCCTGGCGAACAGCCTGGCCACCCTGCACGACAAGAACGGCAAGGCGGTTTTCAACACGGTCATCGTGCTATCAGACCGCCAAGTCATTGACGCCCAGCTACAGAAGGAACTCGCCCAGTTCACCCGCACGCCGGGCATGCTGGAAAACATCGATCAGACATCACGCCAACTCAAAGCCGCGTTGGAGGATGGTAAAAAAATCATCGTTTCCACGATCCAGAAATTCTCGGTGATCGTCGAGGACCTCGTGACCCTGAAAGCGAGCACCTTCGCCGTGATCATCGACGAAGCGCACTCCTCGCAGGCCGGCACGACTGGCGGCAACGTGAACCGTGTGGTTTCCTACGGCAAGTTGGAGGATGCCGAGGACAAGGATGAGGAGACCTGCGAGGACAAGATCCAGGAGATCATGAAACGTCGCGGGCGAATGAACCATGTGAGTTTCTTCGCCTTCACCGCCACACCGAAGCCGGAAACCCTCCAGCTTTTCAAAACCAAGATGCCGGACGGCGGCTCGAAGGTGCCGTTCACGATCTACTCGATGCGCCAGGCGATTGAGGAAAAGTTCATCCTCGATGTGTTGGAGAATTTCACCCACTGGAACCAGTATTTCCACCTGCTCAAAAAGGCCAAGGAGGACAAGACCTTCGACAAGAAAAAGGCGACCGCGCTCTTGAAGCAATTCGCCGGCGTCCACACCCATGCCGTGAAGAAAAAGGCGCGGATCATGATCGACCACTTCCGCGAGAAGGTGGAAGCTTCGCTCGATGGCAAAGCCAAGGCGATGATTGTCACCCGTTCCCGCCTGCACGCTGTTCGTTACGCAGTCGCCGTGCGGGACTATCTGACAGAACTCGGCGAGCCGTTCGAGGCGCTGGTCGCGTTCACCGGCACCGTCAAAGACCCCGACAATGGCGAGGAATACACCGAGGCTAAAATGAACGGCTTCTCCGAGGAGAAACTGCGGCTGCGCTTCGAAGCGTCGAAATACAAGATTCTCATCGTCGCGAGCAAATACCAAACCGGCTTCGACCAACCGCTGCTCAAGGCGATGTATGTGGACCGCAAACTTTCCGGGGTCACCGCCGTGCAAACCCTGTCACGCTTGAATCGCATCTATCCGGACAAGGACGAGGTGGTGATCCTTGATTTTGAAAACGATCCGGCGCACATCGCCAAGCAGTTTCAGCCGTATTACGACCGGATCAAGCTCGCCAAGGAAGTCGAGCCCGACAAACTCTACGACATCCGCACCGAACTTGAGGAATTCGGCCTGCACACTCCTGCCGCCATCGACGCGTTCTGCGAGGTCTTCTATGCCAAGGGCAACAAGGAAGCCAAAATCGCCAAACTCCACGCGCTCACCAACCCGTTGCTCGATCTCTATCGGAAAATGGACGAGGACGACCGGAGGAATTACAAATCCCTGATGCGGGATTATGTGAAACTCTACAGTTTCCTCTCACAGCTCATTCCATTCAAAGATCCCCGTTTGGAAAAACTCTACACTTTTGCCGGTTTCGTGGTGAAGAAGCTCCCGGCCGAAGGCCAGCCGCTGCCCACCGAGATCCTCAACATGACGGACCTCGACAACTACAAGCCGAACTTCATCAAAACGGCAAAGATCGAACTCAAGCGGGGGGAAACGTTGGTGAAGCCCAAGAACTACGGTGGCACGAGCGTCGCCGAGCCGGAGACACCTGAACCACTCTCCAAAATCATCGAAGCCCTCAACCAGCAGTTCGGCACCAAGTTTTCCGATGAGGACCGCGTGGTGATCGAACACCTCGAGCAAAAACTCGCACAAGACCCACAGTTGGAACAACAACTGGCGGCAGGCTCCAAGCAAGCGGTGCGGATGTCCTTCGAGGAGGTTGCCCAGGACATGCTGCACGACCTCATCGATTCGAACTTCAAGTTCTACAAGAAAGTCCAGGACGACGATGAGATTTCGAAGGAGCTCTTTGACCGACTGTTCGAGCGGTATTTTGCTCGGAAAAAGCATTCCTGAAAAAGAAGCGAGCGCGGCGCGATTCCCGCCGTATGGGTTCGCTCCACCCCACCCCATGCTCTTTCTCCAACAACTCCGCGGCGAACTCCGCAAGCTCTTCGCCCGCCCGCGCACCTGGATGGGCTACGGCGCCTTCCTGCTGATGGAGGCGCTGATCCTCTTCGTCTACAAGCTGGAGCGCAGCCAGCAGCACATGCGCGGCCTGCTGGAACGCAACGGCCTGGAGTTCGGCACCTATTACAGCTCCCTGACCATCACCTTCACCATCATGCTGCTGAGCATGTTTTTGTTAGGATCGATCTACTTCGCGCTGGTCGCCGGCGACATCGTGGCCAAGGAAAACGAGGACGGCAACCTGCGGCTGGTCTTCGCCCGGCCCATCAGCCGCCTGCGCCTGCTGCTGGTCAAATACACCGCCATCTCGCTCTACACCTTCAGCTTCGTGTTTTTTGTCGGGGTGTCCGGCTACCTCATGGCGGTGGCCGCCGTCGGCTGGGAGGGCGGCTTGTTCGTCATGGAGCCGCGCATGAAGGTGTTCGCCGCCTATCCGCAATGGTGGGAGGGCGCCTCGCGCCTCGCCCTCTCCGCCGCGGGCATCGGCCTCAGCATGATCACCCTGTCGTCCATCGCCTTCATGTTCTCGTGCTTCAAGATCAAACCCGCCGCGGCCACCATCATCACCCTGACGATCCTGTTCGTGGACATGATCCTGCAAAGTTTCCCGTTCTTCAAACCCTACGAAACCTACTTCGTCACCTGGCGCATGAGCGCCTGGGTCTTCCTCATGGAACAGCACCTGTCGTGGCCCAAAATCATCGAGTCCTACGCCTTCCTCCTCGGCCTCGACCTCTCGCTCTTCACCCTCGGCTGGCTCGCCTTCCAAACCCGCGATTTCAAAACCTGAGACCGCCGCCCACCCACTGGCTCCCCCATCGTAACCTTGGCATCAATCCTTCCGCCTAGCAGCCAACGGCCAACGGGCACGCTCGGTCCTACCGCGGTGCTTCCTACGCTGGAGCCGACGTTGCTCGGGGAGGCATGTCGCACCGCCTCTTCAGGCGGTTAAGTTAGCGTCGTTCGGGTCCTCCGCGATTCGCACGAAGAATAAATCCCACCATGCGAAACACCATCTCACGGCGCGCCGCAGAGCCTGGTCGAGCAGCGCCAGAATGGCTACTGGATGCCTCCAGCACGGCCTGCGGCGATCCCGGCAGCCACAGTGATGGCCTCACTCCCACTCGATGCTGGCGGGCGGCTTGGTCGAGATGTCGTAGAGCACGCGGTTGATGCCCTGCACCTCGTTGAGGATGCGGTGGGATGTCTCGCGCAGCAGCTGATAGGGAAGGTCCACCCAGTCGGCGGTCATGGCGTCCTCGGAAATCACGGCGCGCAGCGAGATCGCCCACTCATAGGATCGTTCGTCGCCCTTGACGCCGACGGTTTTCACCGGGATGAGGCCGGCGTAGGCCTGCCAGACGCGGTCATACCAATTGTGTTCCTTGAGTTTGCCGATGAAGATCGCGTCGCACTCGCGGATGATGCGCAGCCGGTCCGGGGTGATGATGCCGGGGCAGCGCACCGCCAGGCCCGGCCCGGGGAACGGGTGGCGCTGCAGGATGTCGTGCGGGATGCCCAGCGAGGCACCCAGCGCGCGCACCTCGTCCTTGAACAATTCGGCCAGCGGCTCGAGCACCTTCCCTTGGGCCTGCAATTCCAGGATCCGGTCGACGCGGTTGTGGTGGGTTTTGATCTTGGAGGCCTTGGACTTGGCGTTGGACGCGCTCTCGATGACGTCCGGATAGAGCGTGCCTTGCGCGAGCATTTCGGCGTCGCCCACCGAATCCCAGAACACATCAATGAACAGGTTGCCGATGATGACGCGCTTCTTCTCCGGGTCGTCGACGCCCTCCAGGGCCGTTAGAAAGCGCTCGGCGCAGTCCACCGTCTCGATGGGCACGCCCATGCGGTGGAAGTTGCTGCGCACTTCCACACCCTCATCCTTGCGCATCAGGCCGTGGTCGACAAAAATCGCGCGCACGTTGGCGCCGGCCTCGTGGAGCAGGACGGCCAGCACGGTGGAGTCCACGCCGCCCGAAACCCCGCAGACGATCTGCTTGTTGCCAACGATTTTGCGGATGCTCTCGATGATCTCGCGCTTGAAGTCGTCGATGCGGAATGGCAGGAGGTGGCGCGCGCAGAGCAGGAAATTGTGGAGGATGCGCAGGCCTTCGTGGCTGTGGGTGACTTCCGGGTGAAACTGGATGCCAAAGAAGCGCTCGTTCCACTGCAACGACACCGGGGTGCCGTGCTGGTTGGTGGCGATCACCTTGGCGCCCTCGGGCAGGACTTTGACCGTGTCCGAGTGGCTCATCCAGACCTGCGAGGAGGCCGAAATCCCTTCATACAGTCCGGCACATTCGGTCGGGAAAAGGTTGGCCGGGCCGTATTCGCGCCGCTCGCTGGTTTCGACCGTGCCGCCGAACTTGATGTTGAGCAGCTGCATGCCGTAACAGACACCGAGCACCGGAACGTTGAAGGCTTGGAGCGCCGCAAAATCCAGGTCCGGAGCGTCCGCCTCGCTGGTGCTGCGCGGGCCGCCGGAAAGGATGATGGCCGCGGGCTTGCCGATGTCGGGAAAATCCTCGATGGCGTAAAGCTTGGCGAAAAAGCCCAGCTCGCGCACCCGGCGGACAATCAGCTGGGTGTATTGCGAGCCGAAGTCGATGACGGCGACGTGGTTGGTTTCGTGCATGTGGAATGGGGTGGTGAAAAACGTTAGATCGGTCAAACCAGGGTGCGGCTAGGCGGGTTTTTGCAGCAGCCACTTGTCGGCGAGGTGTTCGAGGGTGAGGCGCTGGTCGCGGGCAAACCGGTCGACCGCCATTTTGACCCCGGTCCAGGAATAATCGTCGCCGAAGAGGATGCCGGCGGGTGCCAGCAGGTCCCAGTAGTTGGCCAGGTCGGCGGCGACGTCCTCCTCCTCATGGCTGCCATCCACGTAGATCAATTCCGCGCGGACCCCGCGCAGCGACAGCCACTGCGCGGCGGTCAGGGATGGCAACGGCAACGGAATGATCCGCGACTGCTGGCCACGGTGGCAGACGTTGGCGAGAAACTGATAGTATAGCTGGGGATAGCCGTGCCTGAGGTTGAGCGACCCGAATCGGTCCGGGTCGGTCTGGTCGCCCCACATCTCCAGCGCTCCCAGCCAGGTGTCCACGCACAGGATCCTGGCGTGGGGCAGGCCGAGCCGGTCGAGGTGGCCCGCCATCTCCAAGGCGGAGCCGCCCTTCCAGGTGCCCACCTCGATGATCAGGCCGGGCTTGACCCGCTCCACCAGCGCGCCGAAGGCGGGCGAGTCGCTGCCCCAGCCCTGGCCGTCGAAGGAGATCTCCTCGTAACCAAACCCCTGATAGGGATCGGCGGCGTGGATCGCGCGCGCCAGCGCCGCCCCGTCGTTGCCGAGGCGCGCGCCCACGGCGGCGGCGCTGCTGGTTTTGACCCCGCGCATGCGGCGCAGGCTGAAGCCCATGCGGTAGGCGAGGTGTTTGAGGAACTCCTGCAGCATTAACTGATCGGCTGATAGTTGGTGGGCTCCTCGGTGATCACGATGTCGTGGACGTGGCTTTCGCGCAGGCCGCCGGCGGTGATGCGGACGAAGTTCGCGCGATCGCGCAGTTCCGCCAGGTTGGTGGCACCGACATAGCCCATGCCGGACTTCAAGCCGCCCATCAGCTGGAAGATCACGTCGGAGAGCGAGCCCTTGTAGGGGACGCGTCCCTCGACGCCCTCCGCGACCAGTTTGCCGGAGCTATTTTGGCCGTAGCGGTCGCCGGCACCCTTCTGCATGGCGGCGATGGATCCCATGCCGCGGTAGGTTTTGAACCGGCGGCCTTGGAAATGCACCGTCTGGCCGGGGCTCTCGCGGGTCCCGGCGAGCAGCGACCCCAACATCACCAGGTCGGCCCCCGCCGCCAACGCTTTGACGATGTCTCCGGAGTAACGAATCCCACCGTCGGCGATGACTTTTACCCCGTGCTCGCGGCAATGATCGGCCACGTTGCGGATCGCGGTGAACTGCGGCATGCCGACCCCGGAAATCACCCGCGTGGTGCAGATCGATCCCGGACCGACGCCGACTTTCACCGCGCTGGCCCCGGCGCGGACCAAATCGCGCGCGCCTTGTTCGGTGACCACGTTGCCGGCCACCACCGGCACGTCGGAGAGCGAGCGCAGTTTACCAATCACGTCCATGACGTGGTGGGTGTGACCGGTGGCAGCGTCGATGAACAGAGCATCGGCCCCGGCTTCAATGAGCGCCCGCCCGCGGTCGATGCAATCGGGCCCGACTCCCACGGCCGCGCCGCAGCGCAGACGCCCATCCTGGTCCTTGGCGGAGGTCAAAAACGTGATGCGTTTTTCAATGTCCGAGCCGGTGATCAAGCCGGCCAAGCGGCCGTCGGGATGAACCAGCGGAAGTTTTTCGATACGGTTTTGGTAGAGAATCCGGCGGGCTTCTTCGAGACTGGTATTGGGCGGGCCGGTGACGAGTTTGGTCAACGGGGTCATGACATCGGCCACGGTGGCATCCAGTCGTTCCAGATAGCGGATATCCCGGCCGGTGACCATGCCTTCCAGATGCCCGTCGGCATCAATCACGGGAAACCCGGAAAAGCCGTTTTTCGCCATGATGTCGCGGACATAATCGACGGTGTCCTCCTTGTGGACGGTGAGCGGCTTGAGAATCACCGCGTTTTCCGAGCGCTTGACCCGGGAAACCATCATCACCTGGTCGTCGATCGGGCAGGCCCGGTGGATCACCCCCATGCCGCCCTCGCGCGCCAGCGCAATCGCCAGGTCGTGCTCGGAAACCGTGTCCATCGCCGCCGAAACCACCGGCAAAAACAACGGAATGCCCGCCGTCACGTGCGTCGAATAGTCCGCGTCCCCGGGAAGAACCGAGCTCATCGCCGGCACCAGCAACACGTCATCAAATGAAAGTCCTAGAGAAATCTCTGCCATGGGGGAATCAATAGAAAGCCCCCCCCGCGCGCAAGCCCGAATTGCGGCCGCAGTTGGAAACCGCCGCCACGTTCGGGCTGTGGAAACAGGTGACAAGTGCCCGCGCCGCCTTAGAATTCCCGTCATGACCCGGCCACCGTTGATTCTTGTGACACCCTGCGTGCAGCCGGCTGGATTTGAGATGGCAGACCGCTCGATCAGCCTCTCCAACTCGTACCTGCTGGCCATCCTGAAGGCCGGGGGCTTGCCGCTGGCGCTGCCCATCACCACCTCGCGCGAGATCCTGGCCCAGGCGGTCAGCCGCGCCGATGGCATCCTGCTGACCGGCGGCGACGACCTGGATCCAGACTTCTATGCGCCGGACCTGCCGCCCGGCATTCGGGCCACGGTTCAGGTGGAAGACGTTGAGCGCGACCAGTGCGAGCGGCTCCTGATCGAGGAAACTTTCCGTCAGCAGCGCCCGCTGTTGGCGATTTGCCGCGGCCAGCAAATCCTCAACGTCGCTTTCGGCGGCACTCTGTTCGCCGACATCCCCACCCAGAGCCCATCCTCAACCCGGCACAGCCGGATGGATGCCAGCCATGACCTGGTTCACGAAGTGGACGTGCTCGCGGGCTCGCTGCTGGCCCAAATCACCGGGCGCTCCCGACTGGGAGTCAACAGCATTCACCATCAGGCGGTGGACCAAGTGGCCGCACCGTTCGAGGTCATCGCCCGCGCGCCCGATGGCATCATCGAGGCCCTGGGCATCAAAGCCGGCGCGCACCCCAACCTGCCGTTCCTGTTGGCGGTCCAATACCACCCGGAGCGCCTGGCCGATCAATTTCCCGAGCACCGGGCTCTCTTCGCGGCGTTTGTCGCCGCCTGCGCCCGCACCCGCGGCGGCTGACGGGGCACCCCCTGCAGCGGCTTCACAGGAAGCGGTCCGACTGATCATCCCCTTGGAAACCCAAAACCAAAAGGCATCTCAGTCGGACCGCCTTGTGTCTTACGACATCCCTGAATAAGCACCAGCCATGCCAGATCGCGGCGGAACGCGTGGATTTTAACAAAAAAGCCCGCGACTCCCGGGGCGATGGATCGTCGCACGGCCCGCGCGATCGTGTGTTTCCGCGTTTTTTACTGGGCAGCGCCCCGACGTTGGACTATGTCTGCCGGCGAACCGATCTAGCAGGGAAGTGACCTTCCTGGTTGCATTTGCACCCAACACCCTCCTGCTGGCCGTTCCCGAACAAACCCCACCTTGGCAGACTTAGTCGTTGCGGCGATTCGTTTGTGCCTTAACCTAAACTGTGTCTCACCCTTTCTCGAGTTCATGCATGCACTCATTTACATAGGCACCGTCGCCCTGCTGGTCGAATTTGCGGTCATCACGCGTTGCGTCATCTACGGCATCCCCTTTGGTCGCAGCCTCTGCGGGTTGATGCTCACGCAGGTCGAGCTTCCGCTGCTGCTGCTGACCCTGTTCTCCATCTGGGGGTTTGTCTCGCTGGCGGGGCATGACATCGAACCGTTGATTGGCGGCGCGTGGGAAGGTGGCTGGATTTGCATCGGCTGCATTTTCTGGCTGGAATTCTGCACCACGATCCTCGCGGGCTCGGTCGGCCTCGCGCGCTTTTTCGTGCCGCGCCCGGCGACGCCGCACCCTTAATCCCCGGGGAACACGGCCCGGGACGCATTTTTTTAAGGAGCAGGGACGTCTCGTCCCGTTCTGAAGCCCAGGAGACGTTCTGGCGGACGAAACGTCCGCCCTCCTTATGGCATCACTCTACTCCTCGTTCCACACCCGGTGCCCCGGGTTCTGCCGCTGGTCTCGGGGAAATGAGTGGTTCAATGAGCCGCCTCCCCGGCTGTCAGCGCAACCGGGCCAAGCCGGATCCAGCCGCATTCGTGGTCGGCGACTTAAAATGCTTGGAGTTAATCTTTACCCTGGCCGCCGAAAGTCGATAGTCCGAGTCCGGCGCCGCGCTATGAACCGATTTCTCAAACTGTTTGCATTGGCTGGCACACTGGCAGCGTCATGGATGGTTCCGACCTGGGTCCACGCGGAGGATTTCCAACCCGATCCCGCCACGGTGCAGCGCTTCGGGACCGGTTATCGTTACCCTCAGTCCGGCTGGACCGTGGTCCACATCGAGGGCAAACCCTACGAACGCGGCATGCAGCACGGCCGCCTGCTCGCGCCGGAGATCGCCGGCTTCATCCTCCGCCTGGCGTCCAATACCAAACCGGAAGCGGCGGAGGAAATCTGGAAACTGAAGCGTTCCTTCGTCAATGCCATGTTCACCCGCCGCTTCAACGAGGAGCAGCTGCAGGAAATGCAGGGCATCGCCGATGGGGCCACCGCCGCCGGCGCGCAATTCGCAGGCCACCCGGTCGATCTGCTCGACATCGTCGCCATCAACACCACCACCGAAATGGAATCGATCGATGTCGCCATGTCCGCCACCCCAACCGGCATGGAGGGCCTCCGGCCGACGGAAATCATGCCGCCACAAGTCCGCCCGGCGCATCGCCAGGGCGAGCATTGCGGTGCCTTCGTGGCCAATGGCGCGGCCACCCGCGACGGCAAGATCGTGTTGGGCCATATCACGACGGACGACCTGCTGCCGGCGTGCTATTTCAATATCTGGTTGGATCTCCAACCGACATCCGGCCACCACTTCGCCATGCAGACCGTGCCCGGCGGGATTTTCAGCAGCATGGATTACTCGATCAGCGACAGCGGGATCGTGATGGCGGAAACCAATATTTCGCAGACCACCTTTGATCCCAGCGGAACGCCACTCGCCTCGCGCGTCCGGCAGGCCACCCAGTATGCCGAAAGCCTCGATCAGACCATCGAGATTCTGACCCGCAATGAAAACGGTCTGGGGTCCGCCGAATGGATTCTGGCCGATCTCAAGCGCAATGAAACCGCGCTGCTCGTGATGGGAACCCGTCAAAACAAAGTCTTCCGCAGCAGCCGGAATGAATGGCCGGCCGGGGCCGAGGGGTTTTACTGGAGTTGCAACAACGCCAAGGATCGCGCGGTGCGCCTCGAAAGCGTCGCCTCCATGAAAGTCTCGGCCACCGCCGTGGCCGCTGACCTGCCCACCAAACGCGACAGCATCTGGCTGCAGTTCTATGAACAGAACAAGGGCCACATCGATGCCGCCGCCGCACGCTTGGCCTTGACCACGCCCGTGCTGACGACCTCGCACGCGGTGGACGGCGTGTTCACGACCACCGATCTTGGCCTCCAATTGAAGAGTTGGGCGTGTTTCGGCCCCCCGGCGGGCATCGTGCGCCTGCCCACGTTTTTTGACCGGCGCAAATTTCCCGCAGTCCGGGCTTTGGTCGCCAACCCATGGACGATTCTGCAAGCCACGCCCCCTGCCACGCCAGCCACTCCGGTCGAGCAGGCCGCCGACCTGCATGATCCGGTGGACGGGGGATTCCCGGAGCAGGCGGAAGCGTCGGGCGAGCCACCGCATCCGCCGCTATGGCATGGCACGCTTGTGCCTGCCGGCGATCCGGACATCTGGCTGGCCAATGGCTTCGCGATCTACCGCGGTCTGGCCACCCGCGACAAATACCTCACCGCCAAAAACGCGGAATCCGGGGTGGACCCGCGCGGCATGGATGATCTGGCCACCGAGTTGTTCTATTACCGCAGCGTTTATGAACAAGGCGCGCGGAATGACACGGAACTGCCGCTGGCCAAGATTCAGGCGAGTTACCGCAATGAGGCCTGGAATCAAGTATCCTTGGGCAAGGGAGTGCTGTTGTTGCACAGCCTGAAGGGTTTGGTCGGTGCCGCCAGGTTCGAGGAATTGATGGAAGACTTCGGGCGCGAAAATGGCGGCAAGGAAGTCAGCTCCCGGCAGTTTCAGGAATTCATCGAAAAGGGAACCGGCCGCAGTTGGTCGGCGTTCTTCGATGCCTGGCTCAATCACACCGGCCTGCCGCTGCTGGAACTCGGCGAAATTGAACCTCACCGTGAGGGGGATCACTGGCGCACCAAGGTGGCGGTGCGCCGCAACGCCACGGGCGCGCCACTGACCGTGACCGTGACCGTGGAAACCGACAACGGCGAGAACTCGGCAGTCGTGCGCTTGGAGCAAGCGGAGGGGATCGCTGAGATCACCACCCATGAGCCACCGCGGCGGGTCATCTTGGACAAGTATCGCACCGCTGCGTGTAGCAACGGCGTGCCCTTCACCTCCCTTACCTTTGACAACGATCTGGAGCACACGCTGATCCTGTATGGGACCCTCGACGAAGCCGACGCCAACCGCGAGGCCGCCCTGATGCTCCAACAGGCACTCTGCCGCCGCGAACATAACATCTCGGCACCCGTCAAGGCCGACACCGAGGCGACCGAGGACGAGTTGCGCAACCATCATCTGGTGCTGCTGGGCCATCCGGCCAGCAATGCTCTGGCCGCCCGCTTCCGCACTGCCATTCCGGTGGTGTTCGGCCCCCATTCGTTCACGATCCGCGGCGTCCCCTATGCCAATCCGGATACCTCGGTCCTGGTCGCAGCCGCCAACCCGCTCAACCGCCGCTTTTCACTCGTCCTGTGCGCCGGCCTCGGAACCCGCGCGACGGTGGACCTGGTGCGCAAACTTGAGGAGGACAACCTCTCCTACGCTCCGCTGGTCCTGCTGCCGGCTGGCCAAAAGGAACACAACATGGTGCTCTGCCCAGCCGAGTTCATCCGCGCGATCCCGCCCGCCAAACCCGGCGATTGACCGGCGCGCCGCGGACTGAAAGACCTCCCAAACCAACGACCGAGCGCCTGGAAGCCCGTAAGCGTCCTAAATTCGTCCCCCCGCCACGGCGTGAATCACAGCATCTCCAACCCCAGTTGGCACGGATATTTTGACAGTGCTCGGCGTTGGAGGAAAGGCAGTTGTCCTGTCTGCCAGTCTGGCCGCACCACAACAGGCGAAGATGGAGATACTTAAGATGTCTTAACCAGTTGCCAAATCAGTTGCCAAAAATGCACCGTTATTTCGGATTTCCACGTACAAATGCCGCAGGCTTCGGATCATGGCCTTTCAGCCGCTAAAACGAAAAAGCCCTAGATACTAGGGCTTTTCGCTTGTTTCAAAGCAGTACGAGGACTGGGACTCGAACCCAGGACCAATTGGTTAAAAGCCAACTGCTCTACCAACTGAGCTATCCT
>JBAXBG010000020.1:0-27617 GCA_037142115.1 Verrucomicrobiota bacterium
ACCTTTGGGGCTCCACGCCCAGTGGACGCAGTGCCGAGCCCGTCCCGGAAACGCCCATCCCAAACACCAGACTTCCCGCAGTGGCGGGTCTCGCATCCGAGACATTCACATACCACGCGCCGGTTTTGCTGATCTTGTCGGCGGGGATGGTCACTTGGAACTTCTTTTCTCCAGCAGGTTGGGCGGCGATTGGCTCCCAGGCGCTTTTCACCCAGCTCTCACCGCCACTGGTGACAAACGCCGTGGCCGTCACAATCGGCAACGCGGACTGCACGGAAAACGAGATTTTCTTTGCTCCATCGGGCAGGTTCTCGCAGCTCACGAGCGTGACTTGCGGGAATGGCTGGCCTTCGCCTTTGAGCCAATAGGCGAGGTAGAGAAGGTCGAGGTTTTCCTCGCCGGGGATGCCTTTCAGGCTATGGTTAGCTGGCGCAAACGCCTGGTTGCGGCCACCCGGGATCGCACAGAGCGTCGAGTTCACCGCTGGCGGCCAGAAAAAGCGGTCGCTGGCGGCCGCGGCGATAAAATACGGTGCCCGGATGCCTGCGGCCCGGCGGCCTGCGTCGTAGTGATGCAGCCAGGCTTCGCGCTGGTCGTCAGATAGATCCTTGAGGGTCGGGCTCCACTCGCTGCCGCGATCATAGAACCCGCAGCCGAATTTAGCATAGGCCGCGCGCACCCGTTTGCCGAGCAGTCCCGTGATCATGGTGGTCGAGTAGCCACCCATCGAGATGCCAGCCACCCCGATGCGATCCTTCTTCACGCCGGGTTGTGCGGCGAGCAGGTCGAACGACTGGAGTGCGGCCACCTCGGCATCAAATGTCTCATCGGCCGTGGGATCGGACTTCCCTCGCTTGCCGGGCTTGGCAAAACTACATTCGCCGCTACTCCCCGCCGGCCCCAGGTCTGGCGTGCTTTTGCCGTGCTTGGCAAAGCGGATGGTCCAGGGACCGACGGAATTCGGGCAATTCTTCGGGTCGGCAATTCCCGGGAGGTCGGGACTGAGCGCCACATAGCCGGCCTTGGCATAGCGGACCGCCGCGTTGGCGTCGGCGCATCCATAGCCGCCATGCAGCCACAGCACGGCAGGGAATGGTCCATCGCCGGGAGGCCGCGCGATGATCGCATAGACATCCTGGGTTTCGCCGCCCACCGTCATCGACCGGAAGACGACCTTGTGCACTTGCACGCCATCAACCGTCTGAGTGCCCAGGTCGCGCACGATTTTGGGAGTGATGCCCTTCAGGTAAGGGGCGAAAATATTGCTGTCGAGCGGCGAGCGTTCGCCCTCGGGGCTCAGTTTCTCGCCCGGCGTCGAGATGTAATCCAGCGCTGCCATGGCGGTGGGGCTGAGTGTTAGACTCGCGTCCGCGCCGGCCGGCTTCAACTCCACGGATTTGATGTCGAAGGTTCCTTTGCGGTTCTGTTGGCAGATGCGCATGTAAACCTTCTCGGCACCGACCGGAGGGGTGATCGGAATGATCTTGCTCGCCCATGACGTGGTCTTTTCCAAGGTTTTGCTCTCCTCTCCGACCGCCTTGTCGGTGCCATCCTTGAAAGCGAGATAGATCCATGACCCCATGCTGAAGCCCGATGCCTCATCGCTGGACTGGTATTCGATCTTCAGATCAAAGGCGCGACCGGGCACCAGCTTGGCTGTGTTCGTTAGGGACGCGCACCCCCGGTCCACCTCGAGATGCAGCCTGAGGAAGGGTTCGCCCTGCGGGCCTGTGACAACCACCGCATTGGATGAGCTCCATCCTTCGGTATTGACCGGCGGCGGCGGAGCCGCGCAAATCACTGTTGCGGTTGTTAGGCACAGAACGAGACATGACAGGAGTTTCATGGGATTTCGGATTTGGTTGTTAACTTCTAGCGGCCTTTCACTCAGCGTACAGGGGCAGGCACCCCGCTCAAGGCGCGAAAGAGGCGCATGGCATTCGGCTCGGCCGCACGAAACGGATAAGCAGGAAGGCCATCGGAGCTCACAAGATTTGGCGAGGCCACGTTACTCCAGGCAAAGCGCACGGCGACAGGCTTCGCGACTTGACTCGCGGAGAGGATGACGGTCTTCCCGTCGATTGCCGCGTCGGCCACGACGAATCCGCCCGTGTTGGCATCCAGGAGTTCAAAGCTGTTGAGCTTCATGCCGTCGCTGGATTTCAGGCCGGCCGGGACATGATCAAAGGATACCGTCAGCTTGGATCCCTTGATGGAGAGCGACTTGAACGCTGGCCCGTCCGCAACCAGATCCGTTCTCCCATAGGTCTTTTGCAGCGCCTGCAGAGCGAGGCGTGCACCCACCTCTTTCTTGCGTTTCGGATGAATATCGTCGGGATCGCCAAGGTCGATGGTGCTGGCGATGCCGGTGTTGGGGATACTATTGGTAATGGCGAGCTGGGCCTCCCAGAACTCAGGCAACACAAAAGCGCTTTCGCCGCGGTATTTAAACGGCGCAAGCTGCACGATGTAGCACGGCAGCTCCGGCTCCGCCCAGGCATTGCGCCAGCCCGCCAGCAGATCCCGGGTCTTGTCCACATAGCGCACGCCCTCCAAATGATTCGCCTCGCCTTGATACCAAATCGCTCCGCGAATCTGGAATGGGACAATCGGCCTGAGCATTCCATTGGCAAGGCCGCCGGGGACGCCAAATGACCAGGTGGATATCTGCCAACTGTCGATTCCCGAGCCGCCCACCGCGGCCTGAATCAGCCCGACCGGAACCTTCAGCTCCCGGCTCAGAACCTTTCCAAAATGATAGCCCACACCGCTAAAACCTTTCCAAAGCGGCCAGCCGTTGTGCCGCTCGCCATCCTCGATAACCGTTAGCGGGCTGCAGGCCTTCCACCTGGGGGCCACGTCGTCCGGCGAGGCCGCTGCGCCGGGCTGCTTGATGAAGAAAAGCCTCAATTCAGGGTTATCGGCAGCGGCGATTTCCGCTTCGGCATGGTCGGTGGCCTGGATCCCCATCGCCATGTTCGACTGGCCGGAGCAAAGCCAGACTTCACCCACCAGCACGTTGTCCAGAACGATCTCATTCGTGCCTTTGACGATCAACCGGGCTGGAGTGGCCGAGGCCTTTTGGGCCGGCAATTCCAGCTTCCATTCGCCCTTGGCGTCGGCGCTTGTCCGGCCAGTGTCCGCGGCAAAGGAAACGCTTACCGACTCGCCGGGACTTGCCACCCCCCAAACCTTCACGGGCATTCCCTGCTGGAGAACCATTCCGCTGCCGAAGATGCCGGGCAGCTTGACCTCGGCCATGGCAGTGGCCGCGAGCGCGACAAACCCTGCGGCGAAACATGCGGATCTTTGTATTTTCATATATTGGGTTCCGCTATTTGGCAGCGTCTTGTTTATGGGGTTTGGGCAGGCTGTTTTCGATCTCCTTGACAATCTCGTCGGCCATGAGGCGGGATGCATCCGACCCCCAATGGACGCCGTCCTTGGACGCCTTATCCAGGTTCTTCTCGCAAAGTCCGTAGAGGTCCACCTCGGGGATGCCATATTTCGCCATGATCCCGTCGGTCACCTTGTTGAATGTGACGAGACGCTCAGACTTCTTCTCGTCGATGCGACTTGGACCGTCCGCAACCGGAGTCGTGTATGGGGTGCATCGGATCCAAATGAACTTGGTCGTTGGGGCGGTCTTCTTGAGGTGCGCAATCACCCGGGTCATCTGGCCCGGGTAAGTCTCAGCCAGGCAGCGCGTCGGCTGCTGGGGCGTCCACATGTGGAGCGTCATGGCGTTCCAACTAACGACATCATAGGGGCCGTTGGCGAGAACGCCGCTCCAGCCGCGCAAAGCGGGGAAATCATCTCCCTTGACCGTCCAGTCGAACCACGCCCCGCCGACCCAGTAATCGACATAGGCGCGGCCCTTGAAGTGCTCGGTGATGAACCCTCGATAGCCCATGGAGATCGAGTCGCCGATAACGAGGATGCGCGGCAGCGCGGGATCCTTGATGACGGCACATTGGATGGAATACTGATCGCCGCAGCAGTTGCGCATCACCGCCGCATTCGGGTCGGTATTGGCCGGGGGCAACGCCTGGTTGTAGACCTTCAGATTGCGCAGCTCATAGGGCTCAGGGACCGGCTGGCCTTCGCTGTCTGTGGTGGGAGGAGAGCCGCGCCAGCCTTTGCCGCCGATAGTCAGCGGTAACTGGCTCGGCTTGATATCATCGGTCAATGCCCACAGCAGCCCGTTCCGATACAGCGCCAGCCGCTTGTCTTTGACCACGAGCGAGAACTTGTTGAAGTCCTCGCGGTCGAGACCGGCGGACTCGCCGTTCCAATAGCCGTTGACCTCAATGCCCGTTCGATTGGAGACGCCACCGTTCCGGTCCCATTCGGGCGGGAAATAATCGAGGGTGAGTCCGGCATGCGCCGCGGCATCCCGGTTTGAAGCCAGAAGCAGCGCCCCCTCGGTGCGCGGCAACGTCTTGAAGTTGGGCGAACGTCTGAGCTCGAACTCGATCGTGTAGTCGTTCTGCGCGCCGAGCGCGCTGGCGGGGATGGTGAACGAATTGGTGGTGTCGAGCTTGACGACGCCATCGACGCATTCGATTTTCCCATGGATCGAGGCCGGATCGATGGCGTTCTTGCCGAGCTCCCAGGTTGGTTTGGCATCCTGAGCGTGGGCAGTGGCGGCGAGCGCGAGTGTGAGCGCGGCGAGGAGGGTGTTATTCATGGATGGGTGATAGGTCATCGCGGATTACTGGGCAGGCTCCAGCTTGACGTAATCCAGGCAAAATTCGCAACGGCCAAATCGGTCGGGCTTGGCACTGGCATTGTGGCCGGCGAGCGTGACCGAGAGGACATGATCTCCGGCGGCCAGGTCCACATGCCCGATGTCAACGAGGGGATCCGTGGACATCGCGCTTTCCCTGATGGATCTGGCCGCGTGGAGGTCCACAGGATTGCCGATGGGAGTGCCATCGACTGAAAATTGGTAGATGCCGGATCGATCCACTTTGAAAACCCGGGCTTGCAGAGCATATTTTCCGGCCCTTGCGGCTTTGAGCCCGCTGAATTCCACCTTCGACCCGACATCTTTGATGATAACCCTGCGAAAGGAGTCATTGCAGGTGACATCACTGGGGATGTCATAGCCTGCTGCACCATAAATATCGGCGGTGCCTCTATTGGGTGCCGGCGGATCCGAGCATCTGGTGGGGTTGAGCCAGGTGAGTTCCGCGGACTCGATCACGTTCGGCGCATGATAGATCGGTGGGCGGACACAATAACCGATCCGCTCGCTCACCGGCACGACCGGATATGGGTCAGTGCCCGTGGGATCGAGATACCAATAGGCCACGGCCGCATAGAAGGTCCATTGTTCGTTGGTGAAGTATTTTTCGATGGCCCCATCGAAGCCGGTTTGGAATGGGATATTGTCGGAGATATGCCAGCGGAAATTGGCGACATGACCGCCATCTCGCGTCGGGCAACGGGATTTTGAGATGGCGGATTCCTTGTAGGGCTGGCCATGGAATGGTTTGGAAAACATGTCCGGATTGCCCCAGGCATAGCCGAAGTAGTCTTCCGAGCCCGTGCCAAACGTGGAGGGGAACTTTTCCCCATCGACGAAGAACTTTTCATCGCCTTCGCCCCACCATGCGCCGCGTGCATTATAAATATGGAGTTGGGTGCCGACGTAGCGCCCCTTGCCCTGGGTAGTGAGCAGGGTCCAGTCGGGCTTTCGATCCGGCCGCGGCAGAAAGGAATCGCGGTGCCATTTGGCGTGGAAACGCAGGAGTCCGGCGGATTTTTGAGATGATTTTGTCCGGGTGATTTCCCATTCCATCGGCACGGCGGTGGTCCCGTCGTTCTCGATGCTCACCGTGGCATGAGATCCAAAAGGCATATACCAATAGCTATAGAAATAGCCATCCTTGCCCAGTCCCGTGGTCAAACTGTCAAACGGGATGGCGGCGGCCGGACTGCCGAAGAAATCGCCCAGCGGCGACCAGACCGCCGGCTGGCTTTGGTTGTCCCAGGTGATCCGCAAGGCCAACTGGCGCAGCATCACTCGCTGCGCCTCAAGATCGGTCGGAACATCGAACTTAACCCGCAGACCGGTGATGGCACCGGATCCTGAAGCATCATAAATCGTGGTCGTTTTCCCCGGTTTTGCCGTGATTTGTTGACGGATGACCTGATCCGATTTGGATTTCGGGTTGGGGTTCCGTCCTGACTGAAGGAGCCGCTCATTCGCGTGATCGAGGGCCGCGGCATCAACCGCCGAGAGCGGCAGATGAAAGGTGGGGACGACGGTTTTCGCCGGAAATTGGGTGTAATTGAAGTGGTAATACCCGCCCCAATCTTTGTCAGCGACGATCTTGCACGATTTTTGAAATGGGACCGGCGTGTAGTTATTCCATCCTTCGGCATGGGTCGTATAGACCAATGCCGGGCGATTGAACGGCTGTTGGCTGCCGTCGAAGTACGCGGCGAATGGCAAGTCCACTGCGGGAGTGGCGCTCCCATCCAAATAAATCTTCACGTGGCCGGTCAGCGGCCGCGCCGACCAGGTCCGCCAGATGCAGCCCGGCCCCTGAATGTCAGCCATCACCGCGTTTTCGCCTTCCATTCGGACCATGCTGTCGCTGTCGCCGTTTCCACCCCAGTCGATGTATTGATCATGGGTGGCATCGTATTGGCTCTTGCGATCGTAGCCGGAGGACAGGCTGGTTTTTTCTCCGGCTGGCGGAGGGGTTGCAAGCGCCTTGAGATCCGTCAAGCGACCCACGAGATCCGGATAGCTGTAGGTTTCGGCCTGGGCCGGCCAGACCAGGACACCGAGCCAGAGGAGAGCGGGCCATGGGCATGGCAGTCGTTGTTTCATGGGCGGATGAGCGTGCATCTGAAACGCTACGCGCGGTCTGGCCGGGTTCTGTCGCCCATCACCCGCCTATTCTCACTCAAATTTCTAATCACTTCGCCCGGGTGATCGGATTAAGGTTGGCGATAGTGCTTACCTACGCTGGATACGACGTTCTCGGGGAGGTATGTAGTACCGCCTTCAGGCGGTCTCTTCGGTCCGTGAAGTGAGCGC
Organism: Verrucomicrobiota bacterium; assembly: GCA_037142115.1. Lineage (GTDB taxonomy): Bacteria > Verrucomicrobiota > Verrucomicrobiia > Verrucomicrobiales > Akkermansiaceae > Luteolibacter. Next base: position 7,058 of record JBAXBG010000020.1, read on the forward strand.
CATTCGGGGCGGGCTGGGGTTGATTCAGAGTCCGCCTGAAGGCGGGACTACTTACGCTGGAAGCGACGTTGCCTGGGGAGGTGCCCCTAGCCCCTCAGTTTGCATGGGGTCTCATCATTTGTTGGAAGTGGTATCCATATTCACCAGCGGTAGTAACGGTACGGGTCATCGCCTAGCTGGAAGTCGCCGCGATAGTCCTTGTGATAGAAGAGGTCCGGGGCGGGCGCGGCGACCTGGAAGATGCCGTTGTCCGACTGGAACGCCGCGCCGAGGTTGGCGAGCAATTGGGAAAGCGCCCGGGTTTCGCGCCAGCGGGTGAAACGCATATAGGTTTTCACGTCCGCGTCCAGCAACGCCGGATCGAGCTGGCAATAGACGATCTCGCCCTTGCCGATCTGCTTGTGCCCTAGCAGGCCGGCGGCGGCGGTGTCGCAACCGCCGCTGAGCAGATAGGCCGGGCCGGTGGTCCGCCAGCGCAGGTCGGAGGCGCTGAGGCCGCGGCAGACCGGCCAGTCCGGGACGTCCAGTGATCCGGCGAACTTGTCGTTTTTGCGCAGCGTCACGCCGTGGGCGGTCAGGCCATCCTGGCGGGCCGCCATGACCAGCACCCGTCCGCCGTTGCGGGCGAAGCTGGCCAAGGCCGCCGGGGTCACGGCCGCATCGGCGGAGAGGACCGCCAACGATGCGCCGGCGGGCAGCGCGGTCGCCTTGTGATAGAGCAGGCCGGACTGTTGGAGCAGGGCCTCGTCGGCGGCGTTGCCGATGAACGAGGTTGGCCGCCGTGGTTCGATCACGGTGTCGCGGGCGGCTTGGATCACCTGGGCGAGTGCTTTTTTTGCCGCCGGGTCATGAGCGGAATGATCTTCCAGGTCGAGGCCGCAGAAGACCAGCAGACCCTTGCCATAGGACAACTGCATGAGCGGAGAGTAGGCCAGGTCGAATTCGCATTCCAGCAGCGGAGTCCATCCGCCGTGGTGCGGCTTCTCGACGGCGCAACTGCTCACCGCGCCGCGACCGCCCCAGCGCCAGCCGAACTTGCGGGCGGGCCGCAGTTGGGTCGCGTCCTTGATCGCGGTGTTGGTGGGCGCCAGTAACTTGCTGTCGCCGCGCCAGTCGCGCAGCGACTCCGCGTCGAACCCGCCCCAGGCCGGGGCGGCGGAGGCGAGCGGGAAGACGCGCCGCGCCAGGTGCAGCGCCACCCGCCAGCCGATGCGGTCCTTTAACCACTGCGGGTCCTGCGCCATGAGCAGTGCTCGGCCGCCATTGCGCACATGCTGCTCTAACCGTTTCGAAAGGGCCGGGTCTTGCTCCAGCGCCCGGCGGCCGATGACCACCAGGCCGGGTTCGTCATGCCACGGGCGCACTTTCCATCCGGCGTCTGATAGCATGGTGCTGGTCTCGCCCGCCGGATCGGCGACGCGCAGTTCGCCCTTGGCGGGTTCTGGCGGTTGGATGACATCGAAGTGGAAGCTGTCGGTGTGGCCGTTGCCGGCGATGTGGGCCTCCATGGCGATCTCGCCGGACGAGGTGGCGTCTTTCTGCCCGGCTGGCACGGTGAACGAGAACACACGCAGCAGGGTCTGGCCGGGCTCGATGGTTCCGGTTTCGCTGGCTGTGTCGATCACCTGGCCGCCGCAGAGGGCTTTGGTGCGCCAGCTGTACGCCTGCGGGTGGCGGGTGTCGTTGAGCAGGGCGACCTGCTTGCGGACTTTTTCGCCCGGCGAAAAGAGGTGGGACTTGTCGGTGAACGACTCCCCCGCCCCGGCGATCCAGGCGAGGGTCTCCTGGTTGTTAGCTAACAGCGTTTGGGCGGCGGGACTGGTCAGGGTGCTGGCGCTCTGGCGCGGGTAGAGGCTCTGGCGCGGCAGGCTGCCGTGGTAGGTGCCGCGCTGGCCCGGGCGGAATGGCGCGGGGTTTTTCTCCATCAGATGGAAGTTTTGAAATGGCTGGGTGGTGATTTCCACGGAGAGTCTGGGGATTTCGCCCGTTCCCCATGGCACCATGCCGCCGGAGATGCCGTAGGTGCGCCAGCTGCGCCAGGTGTTGCGGTTGAACATCTCCGCCAGGGCCGACAGGGTCGGGGTGCGCAATGCGCCCAACGGCGTGTAGAAATGGGTGCCCTCATACTGGAAGTCCTTGATGAAACTGTCGCGCAGGAAGTCGCGGTAGGTCTGGTCTTCCAGGCGGTAGGCCTGCGCGCCGAAATAGATCGCGGCGTATTCGGTGGCCAAGGGCTCGGACTCGGGGAACCCCCTGCGGCCGCGGAGAAAGGTGCCGGAAAACGGCAGTCCGAACTCGCAGGCCATGTAGGGCATGTCGCCGTGCGCGGCCCAGGCGCTGAGCCAGTCCTCGCGTTCCTGCAACGGGGTGAGGCAGAGGTAGTTGTTGGCGGTGTAGAGGTCGCCGACAAAGCTGCCGGCGTGCGAGAAGGCCGGGCGGGTGGGGTCGAGCTCCTTGAGGGCGGCGAGCGCGGCGAACGGGCTGCGCAGCGTGCGCAGCCAGGGCTCGCCCACTTTTTCGACCGCTGCGCGGTTGCCTAACAGCTCCGGGTTCTGGTCCTCGCCCAGGCCGAAGTGGTTGCCGGCGAATATCCACAGTACGATGGACGGATGGTTGACCAGCCCGTTGAGACGCCGGCTGACCAGATTTTTCCAGACCTGGATCATGCGCGGGTTGACGAGCTTGTCCTTGATGAGCTCGTTGGCGTCCAGGGCGGAGGCGGCCAGCAGGATGCCGACGCGGTCGGCCTCGGCCGCCCAGATCTCGTCAAACTCGAAGGTGCCGCGCGTATGCTTGTCGTCCCACGGGAGCTCGGCGAGGGTGTAGCCTTGTGCCTTGAGGGCTTGCAGTTCGGCTCGGATCTCATTGACGCTGCCGCAGATCCAACCGCCGTTAGGCACGCTGGGCCGGAGCCGGATCGGCACGCCATTTAAGAAAAAACTTTTGCCCTCGATCCAGAATTCGCGGAACCCGAAGGTCCGGCTCAGATGGTCCGCGACGCCCGCGCCGGTAACACGCAAGTCAATCTGATAGAGAGACGGTCGGTCGATGTCCCAAAGCGTCGGGTCGGACCATGGCCAGGACGCCTGCGCGGTGCCTTCGGTGCCGACTTTCACGTGGGTGGTGAACGACTTTTCCAACGCGCCGGTGGCATTGTGCAGGTCCGCGGTCACGGCCAACTCCGCGCCGGCAGCAACTCCATTGAGGGTCAGATCGAGCGTGAGGTTCTTCTTGCGGGTCGAGGTCTGGATTTTCAAGCTGGTAACGTGGCCCTTGGCCGGCAGTGAGCGCAGCAGGACATCGCCAATGATCCCCTTGGAGTGGAGGCTGGCACTGCCCTTGGTGATCTGCTCCGGGGCGGGGCCCATGTAGTTGACGACCTCCGAGTTGAGCAGCTTGGCCTCCACCAGCATTGTCAGGCGTGCGGTCTTGCCGGGGGCGCAAAAAGCGGTGAGGTCCAGCTCGCCGCCGGGCCATGTGAGTTGCCCCGCCCGTTTCCCATTCACATAGACCAGGGCGTCGGTGGAGATGCGTTGGCAATCCAGGACGACCCGCCGTCCGGTCCATTCGGCCGGCACGCTCATTTCGCGTTCATACCAGGCGTGGAAGGATTCCGGCCATTTGGCCGGCCAGCCTTGGCCCCGACGCTCGACGCCCGGCATCCCGCCCCAACTCGTCCAACTGCCCGGCACCCGGATCACGCCCCAGTAGTCGGGTTTTGCCGCCGCCTTGTCCGGGGCGAAGCGCCAGAGGCCGTTCAAGCAGATCGCCTCCCTAACAGGGGACTCCCGCTCCAGCGGCTCCTGTGCCCAGCCGAGTTCGGCGGCGGCGGGCGTCGTGCCAGCCACCGGAAGTTGCTCCGCGGGCGCGGCGGCGGGGGCGACGGCGACGGTGCTTGCGGGCAGGGCCTCGACGGTGAAATCGTCAAAGGACGCGGATCCGGTGGAGCCAAAGAAAGCGATGCTGAAATTCGCCGACTTGGCCCCCGCCGGGATGTCCACGATTTTCGTGTAAGTCGTCCATTCCGGTGCCGCCGTCTTCCAGATGAACGGCGTGCCGTAGGTGGTGGACCCCTTGTCCATAGGGAAGGCCAGCGCCACCCGGCAGTCGTGCCAACCCTCCTTGCCCGGGGTGACCGCCTCGATCTTCGCCCGGACGCTCACTTTGAGTTGTTTCCACTCCGGGCGCAGTTCCAGATTCTGGCCGCAGCCCGCCGACTCGTTAGGCACGGCGTTGGCGATGACCAGGTATGCGCTGCCGTCGGCGTGGCGCTTGATGTCGCATTTCCCGTCATTCCCCCCCCAACCGGGGACGCTGGCGGACTCGTCGGCGTCCAGCTCGAAGCCGCCGTTGCGGATCAGGTTGTTGGTGGCGGGCGGCGGGGGCGTCCCGGCGCGCGCCAGCAATGGTGATAGAACCAGAACTGATAGAATCATGAACGGGTGGAGCTTCATAAGATGGATGATTTTGAGACGGTGTTAGAATTCGCCTGGCGTGGAGCTGCCGGAAGTCGCTTGTTCATTAATGCCCATTTCGAATCAGTCGTTGACGGGGATCATGACTTCGACGTCTTTACGCCGGGCCTCGGGCGTGACTTTCAGCGATTGCACCTTGCCCGCCCGATACTCGCACTCCACGGTGGTTTGCTGCGGCGCGTGGAGCTTGAAGCGCACATCCCAGTCCTTCGGCCAGGCGGGCAGCAGCAGGAGGCGGCGGCCATCCCATTGCAGCAGCATCCGCTGCAGCGCGATCATGGCGACGCCACCCGTTTCGGGACTCGGATTCCAGTCGCCATTATCGCCAAAAAATGCGGCGAACCGTAAATTCGGATTGGTGGAGCTGAAGTTGGCAAGGACGTCACGCTTCGCCTCATCGGTGAGCCCGAGCAAGGCCGACTGGATCGAGTCGTAAGCCCAACCGCCGGTTCCCTTGGCAAGGCGGCGGGCGTAGGTTTCACGCCCGGTCTCCAGCTCCGGCTTGCCGACGCCGAACAGACGGAATGGAAAGACGGCGTAGGTTTCCGTGTTTTCCCCGTTGCCCTTCATGTCGTATTGCTGGGCTGGGATGAGATATTTTTTCTTCGTCCAATACTCGGCCCGTGTGGGCACCGGCGGCAACAGGTCACGCAATTCGGTCCACGCCTTCCGGTCGGCATCCGCCAGGCCGTCGAGAGCCAACAGCCCGTGGGTCACCCAATGCAGCCCCGCGACATCCGGCGTCGGGTTCACCGCTTGCTGCCAGGTTTCGAGCGATTGTGAGGGGGCGAGGACGATTTTCCCCTCGGTGTCGCGGCGCGGGTAATGCTCGCGGAAAAACGTCAGGATCGCGCGGGCCATCGGCAGCAGAATCCCGTCACGGAACTGCGCATCTTGCGTGATCGCGTGGTAGTCGAGCATGATCGTCAGCAGCTCGAGGTTCCCGTTGAGATGATGGCGGATGAAGGTGTTGGCCACCTCACCCGGTTTCCACGGCCCCCGCTGCGTTTCGCCGCGCATGGCGGCGATCAGGTCAGAGCCGTCCGTCGTCTTTCCGCTCCGATCGAGGCCGTAGTTGTAATTCAGATAGGTCCCCCAGAAAGTGATCGTTTCCGGAAAGAACGCGCCCGCGTGATCGAAATAAAGTCGAGTCCGCTCTGAGGCCAATGGCAGCGCGTCCCGATACATGTTAAAAAACGGCTGCATCATGTCGAAGTCGCCGGTCATCAGCATCGGCCAATAAAGCAGGCGGGTGTTCTGGAACCAGTAGCCGGCGCCCCACGCGCGATAGTCCGCGTCATACTTTTCCGGGCAGCGCTCACCCGGGGTTTTGCGCGTGCCGTCCATCGTGAAGATGGAGCCGTTAAATTTGTTAGGCTGACGGCCGCGGCTGGCGCAAGCCAGGAGGAACCGCTGTATGTTATAACCCGAGCTGACCGTCTCCGCTTCGCGTGAGCCTGAGACCTCAAGATAGCTGCGCTGCCAGAACGACGTCCACCAGTCGCGGTGTTGTTCGCGGGCCTTGTCCAGCGTGATCTCATCGCTGGTGGCCGCCTGCTTGCGGGCCAGCCCCAGCCACTGCCCGCCGGACCCGGTTTGCGCCACGAGCGGATGCACGCTGACGGTGAACCGCTTGCCCGGCGCCTGCGAGCGCAACGTCATGCGGTCCGCAACGCGCAGGTTTTCGCCGCGGACCAGCGCGCCGGAAGTCAGATCCAACAGCGGGTCGCGGAACTTCGGAATCAACGCCGCAAGATCCTGGTGCCGGAGCGTGCCCGCCCAGACGGACCGCTCGTTGCGATGCAACCAACCCAGCGCCTCAGGGATGTCCAGAATCGTATCGGGTGTCACCCTGGTGCGTTCATCCTTGGACAGCTTGCCGACCGGGAGGTGATCTTCAATTTCCTGAAGTTCGCGTTCGGCCGTGCGCCAGACTTCGAGACGCGCTTCCAGTTCAAACGCCTGCTCCGACTCGGTTTCGATTCTAACTACCGGGCGATTGGCGTCCACCCATAGGCGCACCTGCAGTTTGCCGCCGGGTTCGCCGGTTTCGATCTCAATCTCGCCGCGGTCGGTGTGCAGAACCTGCCGGAACGGTTTGCCAACAGCAAACGGTTGCTGCGAAAAGTGGAGCCGCAACCGTCCCAACTTCAACAGGCGCCCGTTTTCATCCCACGAATCACCCTTGCCAATGTAAAGCAACAGGTCGCCGCCACGCTCGGCCCAGGCGTTGACGCTGATGTCTCCATTGCCCAGCGGCATCGAGCCTGCCGAGTTCGTGCTGGGCGTGGTCCAGACGACCTCGTGGCAATCGACCGGAGTGGGTTGCGCGGCGACCGCGCCACCCACAATGCACGCCGCGCCGGCAATCCAACATACTAACGAAAGAAAACGGTTCTGTTTCATAACTGGCTTTTCTGAGGATAGGGGACGGGCTCGGCACAGAGCCGGGTCAGGGCGAGGAGGGTGAGGACGGAAAGGCAAAGGCATGGATTGGTTGGCATGGTCTGCTAGGCAGGGCCGCGTTGTTAGATTCGTGGCGTTGGCGAGCAGAAGCTCAGCGAGTTACGGGCGCAGGAGCCACCGGCATGGCTAGCGCGCGCTCACGCTCGCCAGGCACCTCGACGATCGGCCAGCTTGCCCGCAGCGCATCTGCATACGGTCCGATCTTGCCGACTGGAATCGGCTTGAAGCCGAGCTTGAGGGCGGGCGATTCGGGCTTGAGCCGGTAGTCGTCGTTCTTCGGATTGACGAACAACGGGTCGGCAACGATCGAGTGCGCACCTTCGCCCGCCTCGCGCCACCAACCGGGCAGCATGTCGGCGGGGGCGTCGGCCTCCGAATTCGCATGGGTCGCGGCTTTCGTGTTGTCCTCCGGCAGCGTGCTGGGCGTCGGCGGAAACGGCCTGAGCCCGATTTTCACGGGCTGATTGAAATGGTGGATCAGATTATAGTCGAAGGTGTTGTGATCCAGTGGCACGTTACTCAGCGAGAGCAACCGCGCCTTGGGATTGCTGTAGTAGAAGATGTTTCGCTGGAAGACGTTGTTTTGCATCGTCATCCCATTGGGCAGCACGGCCTTGGTTGGATGGAGATTCATGTTGCGCATGTTGCGCCACGCCGGCTGCCCGGCCACCGATTCATAGCCTTCAATCATCTCATGAAGATGTTGCTGCCAGCGTTTTCCCGATCCCATCCAACCGGTGAAGCGCACCTGGGTGTCGGCACCGTCGACCAGGATGTTATTTTCGACGACAATGTCGCGGGCGTTGTGCAGAAAGATCAGCCCGCAAGGGACGCGCGCGATAATGTTGCCGTAAATGTCGAGACCGCCGGTGTTGTCGTCCGGGTAGATGCCAAACGTCTGCGCGCCCAAATTTTTATCGGTAACATAGCCGCTGACATCGTGGATGTAGTTGTAGCGCAGGCAACTGCCGCGCGAGGAAATCCAGTCGCGTCCGCCGGTGCTGAGAGCCGCGGCGTCTTCCGTTTCGAGCATCACGTGGCGGATGCGATTATACTCGATGACGAGGTTGTTTCCCATAAACCCGATCGCACAGCGGGGTGTGTCATGGATCAGGTTGTGCGAGGCTCGATTGCCCACGCCGTTCAATGTAATGCCCAAACCTTGTTTGTTGAACACTCCGGTGTGATGGATGTAGTTGTTATCGGCGTAGTTTTCGGCGGGTGTGAGTGTTTTGCGGTCGCCCCCACTGATCGCGATGCCGTTACTGCCAACCTCGTAAATGTCGTTGCCGACCACGCCGTTGCGGTGGCCGCCGTCAACCAACACGCCGCTGCCGCCCGTGTTGTGGATCAGATTTCCAGCAACCAGGCAATCGTCGGTGCCCTTGAGTTCAACAGCCGTGCCGTCGCAGCACTGCAGGTCAAAGCCGCGGATCGTCACCTGCGACGTGCCCGGGCCCATCGTGATGAGCATGCGCAGCGTCGGCACACAGACCAGCTTGCCTTGCAACGGCGACGGCGGCCAGAAATAGAGCGTGTCGGTCGCGCGGTCCAGATACCACTCGCCCGGCGAGTCAAGCTCCCCTAACACGTTCTGGACAAAATAGCGGTCATTGGGGCGGATCGCGTAGGAAGCATCGCGGGTGAGCGTGATGCTTCGCTTTTCCTGATCGAGCGCAGCGATAGGCACGATGTTGTTCCACCAGTTATAGCGCGGGAATATGAACACCTCTCCGTCGGTCGGACGGCTCCAGGTCCGGGCGTCTTGCGGTTTGAAGACGAGCGTATGCTTGTCTTCACCGGGGATTTCCTTATACATCTGCACCGGCGTGCCGTCGACGTAGGCCCAACCACCGGTGCAGGGGTTTTGCGGGTCGAAGTTCGGATAGCGGGCCAGAACTTGCCGTTGGTTGTCGAAAAACAATTGCCGGAAGTAAACGCCCTTCAAGTTCTGTGAGGCGACATCGGTCTTGAGAATGGAGCCTTGATAGGGAACAAATCCGGCAATCGCCCGGCCGCCGATGAATTGAACCTTTTCACCTTTCGCCGCACGATAAACAATTGGTGCCTCGGTGGTTCCCGAGTCTGCCTTGTCGAGGTGGAATGTTGCGGCGAGGAAATACGTTCCGCCGCGCACGACGACGGTCACGCCGCCGACAGGCAACGCGCCGGTCGTTTTCAAGTCGCGGATTTTTTGTCTCGCCGCCGCCAGGGTGGCCAACGGGCTTTTCTTCGAACCGTCGGCCGCATCGTTTCCGTTCGGCGCGATGTATAGCCGTATGCCTGCGGTGCCGGTTGCCGGGGCGACCTGCCTGCAGTCGGCCGTCCCGGAAATCATGAGAGCGAGCGCGGCGAGAAGTATGTGTTTCATGGATGGTGATAGCTAATTGGATTTGATTTCGTACATGGTGGGCACGGGATGGATGGCGAATTTGGGCAGGCGGTCCGGTTCGCATGGCCCGGCGGAATAGGCGTCGAAGGGCTTGAAGCCGATTTTGCCCGCAGGTGATCCCGGCTTGAGGCAGAAGTTGTTAGCAGTCGGATTTTCAAAAAGCGGGTCGGCCACGAGCGAGCCCGCGTCCTGTGCGTTATCGGCCTGCCACTGGGCCATGGTCTGCTTGCCCGGGAAGAGTTCTTGTTTGCCTGCGGTCTGCCAGTAGAGGTTCGGACCGAGCTCGTAGTGCTGGGTGGGCTTGCCGTCCTTCAGGCCGCGGGTGCCGCTTTTCCAGTTGCCGCCGAAAAGCGGGCCGTCGTTATTCCAGTAGACGATGTTGTTGCGGAAGAAGAAGGACATGTGATCCTCGTCGTTAGAACGAGACACCTGATCCTTGAGAGCATTGGCGAAGATGTTGTTCTCGACGATGTTCTCGCGGCCGAAGTTCTGGTCGAATCCGCCGGTCTTGGTGTTATAGACGAGGTTGTTATACAGGTGGATGTAGCTGGAGCCCTGGTCGGCGTAGAGTCCCCAGCCGCCATAGGTGAACGCGCTGATGTCATGGATGCGGTTGTCGTGGACGGTCGTGCCGGGCGAAATGCCGAGCGTGTAGACGCCGCCCATGGGCATGTAGGAAAGGATGCCCGTGGGCCGGTCGAGATACCACTCGCCGGGCGCGCCGAACGCTTCCTTCACGTTCTCGGCCCAGAACCGGCAGCCTTTTTCGCCCCAACCGGGGCCTTTGTAGCTGCCCCAGTATTTGTTATATTTGCGGGTCTTCAGAAAGTGCACGATTTTCTTTTGGGCATCGATCGACCGGGGGCGCACGCGTGAGGCGGACCAGATGTGCAGGGTGTGAAACTCGATGTCGGATAGATTGGCCCAGTTGGGATCCAGCCCGTCCTCTTGGTAATAAAACCCGTTGATACCCTGTTCGGACGCTTCGAAATCATTGGTCGTGGTGAAGTAGTCCTGCTTTGGCAGGCGGGGGCGGAATCGGCGCGTGCCATTGACGAAAAGCTGGGCGAAGTTCCATGTCCCGGCTTTCACCTCGGGCAGCTGAACCGTCCATGCGCCGTTGGTTCCCACCGTCCAACCGGTGATCGTGCGCCCGCCGGTGAAGACGGGCGGGGTGTCGCCGCTGGCGCGGTAGATCACGGGGTAGGCGGCGGTTCCGCCCTGGTCGGGGCGGATCACCACGGGCTTGTCTAGCGGATAGATGCCGCCGCCGAAAAGCACCTCCACACGCTCGATCGGCTCCGCCGCAGCGGACGATTTCAGCGCCGCGACTGCTTTCTCAGCCCGCTCGAACGTGGCGAACGGATGCCCGAACGAGCCCTCCGCGGCATCGTCCCCGGCAGGCGAGACATGAATCGTTTGAACCGCCGCCGCACTAATATACGGCCCCAGAATCACTGCGGGATAGAGGTCGGGCCGTCCATTGGGTTCGACACCGCGCTCATAGAGTTTGAGTCCGGATTTGCGATAGTCGCCGTCGTCATCATTGATCAGCGGCGTGAACCCGAAAATCGTCCCCTCCTTGAGCTGCTGGATCGGATTGAGATCACGGAGCGGCAACGCGAGCTCGTAGAACGTCACGCCGTCTTTGCGCGTGACCGTGGAGCGCGCATTCTTGACGGGGCCGGCATCCAGGAAGGCGAGTTGTTTTTCGGGGGGATGGTCACGGATGACGGTGCCCACCCCGGGCGTGGCGGGGTTGGGCCAGACGATGAAGCTCTGGTCGTCGGGCCCATAACTCTCCTCGCGGTGCTGGCGGGCGTCGGCCCAACTGTCGAAGTAGAGTTGGATGCTGTCGCCGTTCCAGGCTTGTTTGAGGTTCGGATTGGCGTGGAACACATCATCCTTGACGGCGAACGCAAGGTAGAGGGCTTGCTCGTCCCAGGTGGCATACATCGTCGCGGAGAAATCGTCATCCCCTTTCCATGGGATGCGGTTTTTCCAATATTTGTTGGCGGCTTCCCCAGCGGGAGCGAACGGAAGCCGGTAGTAGGGCGTGGTGGACATGGCCATATGGAAGGCGGATTGCCATTCCAGCTGATTGCCCGTTAGGGTGATCGGGGTTTGGCGCTTGGGCCAGGCCATGGCGTCCTGCGGCAATCTGAGCACGGCCGGCTCGGTTTTGCCATCCGCCGTGAGTTCGATAGACAGACCCGAATAGTTTATCGCGTTGGGCTGCAAGGCTTGTTCGTGGAGGCGGGTCCACGTTTTCCGGGGCGCAATGGTGATGGAGTCTTCGGCCACGAGCTTGCCGTGTTTCTTGAGTTGGTAGCGGCCCGTGAACGGCTTGTTGGTCGAGTTATCCACCCGGATGATGGATTGCGTCAGGGACTGAAGGCTAACGGAAGCCCGGAGCGATCCCTTGATGTTCAGGAGCGAGGCTTGTCGGAGGTTTTCGACAAAGGCGTCGCTCGTTCCCTTGACGCCACGGATGAAGATCGGAAACGGGCCGACCGGCAGGCTTGCCTTGAGCGGATGGAAGTTGCCCATGAGGTCCGCGTATTCGATGTCGGGGAAGGCCTTGGTGAGTGCGGAGACATCGAGGACGTTGCCGGGCGCCTTGCCCTTGTCGCTCTCGAGGTTGTAATACCAGACGGCTGCCACCGGGCGCTTCATCTCGTCTTCAAAAACATAGCAGCGGGTGTCAAACCCGAGGTCAACATCCGTCTTGAAGGTGGCATTGCCCAGGATGTGGCCGAGGGTATTGGGCGCGAAGGCCGAGGGGCCGGGAGTCATGTCCACACCGGATTTGCTGTTAGACAGGATTCCCCAGTCCACATAGAGCTTGACGCGATCGGCATATTTGAGCCCCACCAGCCAATTGCGGGCGGAAAAGGCCGCCGCATACCGCTCCTGCCATCCCATGCTATAGCTGAGGTCGCCGAAACGCCAGTGGTCGGCGGCAGTCGCCTGGAACGGCACGAGCTTCCATTCCGGAATGTTGTATTTAATCGGGTAGATCCCTTCCGTGAACCAGACGTCCTTGGTGAACTCATGCCGGGCCAGCATGTCCAGATACGTTCTGGTATCGGCGTCGAGATCGGGGGATTCCGGCCGTTGACGATACGGGTGAATGGCGGGAATCTCATAGACCTTGCGGTCGCCCGCGACGGTCAGTTGATGGTCGATAAACTCGATGCCACCCCGGGGGTCCATATCGCCGGGATCGCTGCCAACCATCTGTGCTTCCGGATTCGCCCGTAGAACCCCCTTGCGGGCGGCAAGCAAGACCTCGATCATTTGGGACATCGCCGTGTCGTTGCCGTAACAGGGGGCGACGAGCGGCTCGTTATTGAGCTTCCAGTATTTGACTTCCGGGTATGCCTTGGCCTTTTGGTAGCTGAGATCCTCCACTTGCCCGAGTTGTTCGGGCGTCATCTTGTAGCCGTAGAGCTTGGGTTTGGCCAGGTATAAGGGGTTCAGTTCGCAATCTTTCCAACCCATCGCCTTAAACCCGCCGCCGTCGTCAAGGATGGAGCTGAAATGCAGGATTCCATTTTCTTCCAGGGTCTTGTGGACGCTGTGAGACGCAGGGTTGAAAAGAATCATCGAACCGAGCCCGATGCGCGTGCAAAATTCCGCCTCGCGCTTGCCTGCCTCGCTGAGGAAACTGCAATGGCCGGAAAAGAGATTTTTGTTCCGATGCTCGTTTTTGAGGAAACGCATCACCGTCAAACGGCTCGTATCCCTGCCTGTATATCCGTTTTGGGAAAGACTCATGTCAATCACATGGACGCCCAGCGGCAGTTGAGCGGCCCAGGGGAGCGGAAGGTTTGCTTCGCCATTGTCGTCGAGTTGATAGTCGAGCGTGCCGCGCTCGGTTTCCTGGTCCAGGAAGTCGCTCGCCTTGAGCGTGGCTTTGCCTGCGGATCCCGGAGCACCAAGGATATGCAGCAGCGCATGGGGATTGTTTTCCGGTTCCCACAAATTCCCCCGCTGGCCGCCGGTCACCCATGCCATTGCCGGTTTGGTCGTGAACTCCGTGGCCTGGGGTCCTTTCTCTAACTGCACCGAATCGATATAGATCCGGCTTTCCGGCGCCGGACCGATCCAGCGGATCATCCCCGGGGTGTCCTTCCAGCCTTCCTGCGGACCCTTGGTGAAATTCCCAAACGCAACATTCAACACCGGTTTCGGCATCTTGACAGTCCAGGTGTAGCGCTTCCATCCGGATCCGCTGACCTCAAATTCCTTTGCCATCTCATGCGCCAGGACACTCACGCTGACGGTTTGTTTTTTTCCAGCCTCGCCCCTCGCGTAAAAGCTCACGGTGTAATCCTGGTCTTGTTCCACCGGAATGCCAAACGAGGCGACCGCCGCCGGAAACATCCCGCTTCTCAATGTTAACGCGCACTTCCCGCTCTGTGGATTCTCCGTGGAGATTGCGCAAAAGTCGATCGGCTCATCGGTGAAGCTGTGGGCTTGCCATTGCCAGTAGTTGAAACCCGCTTCAAAACCGGGGTTTTGAACCAGGTTACGGCTTGGGTGATACTCCGGCATGTGCAAGCGGTCGAGTGCCCAGAAATCGAGGCCGGCGCGGGTGTCGGCAGATGGGCCTGGCGCAGGGACCGCATTCGCCTCAATCACCAGCAACGCCGGGACGCAAACAAATAGGCATTTAACAAAATATGACAATGCTTTCATAGGATCGATTTCAATTAGCCTATGCATTCTCCCAAGGCGCGCGGAGCTTGGGGCTTTCTGTTAGAAACTCCAGGCCGCCGCGCAGTTGGCCGGTCTTGGTGAAGAACGGGTGGAACCCTTCCTTGTTGATGCCGTTGCCGTCGTAGCGGTCGCGCCGGGTGGAGACAGCTTTCCCCTCGCGCAACGCCCAGCCCATCCAGCCGAAACCGTTGGTGGAGAGAAGTTCGGTGTAATACCGCGCGACTTCGGCGCGTGTGGCGTCGTTGAGGCTGCCGGGGATGCATTCGTTGACCAGCAGCGGCTTGCCGAGCGACTTGCTCATCGCGTGATAGCTGGCGATCATGCTATCGAGATCCTTGCGGGTATGGGCATACGGATGCGCGCAGAGCACGTCCATCAACGGCGCGAAGGTTTCAATATTTTTGCCGTTCATCGTGCCGATGGTGATCGGTTGTTGCGCGCCGCACGCGCGCACCGTCTCGGCGATGACCTGCAGCCACGCGAACTCCTTCTTGTTCACATCGCTGGTGAGGTCTTTCGCTTGCGGCTCGTTGCAGAGGTCCCAGATGAGCACGCGGTCGTCGCCGGCCAGCGGCGTGACGAGGGCGCGGACGTAATCGAGCTGCGGCTGCCATTCGCGAAAGAGCGTTTCGGTGTAAGTGCCGCCGTAATCGAAGTTTGAATCGTGCCAACGGTTGAAAATGCACGGCATTGTCTTCATCCCGCACTCGGCGACGGCTGCCACGGCGTCGAGAAAGTTCGCCGTCACTTTTTCCGGGTCGGCCATCCAGGCGCTGAACTCGATCCAGAGCCGGATGCAGTTGGCGTGGAGGTGGCGCGCCAGCGCGACTTCCTCGCGGAACCTCGCCCCGTCGTAATTCCACCACGCCTCCTCGATGCGCGCGCCCCACGACGGCACCACGCTGAACCCGCGCAGCCAGCCATAGTTATCATATGCGTGCAGCGTCGGCTTGGAAAACGTTGGTTTGGGCACTTGCGGAGGCGGCGGATTGGCAGTGGCTGGCGGCTGCGCAGCAAGCGGTCGCGCGAGAGTGGCGCCCAGTGCGGCGGCGGTGAGGCTTTGCAGGGCAACACGGCGGGTGACGGGAGTGGGCATACAACTTGCTACGCGCTGCCAGATGGCTCTTTGTCAATTCAGGTGGAATTTCGGCGCTGGGCCAGGAATGACGCCAACTTATAACTCGTTCGGGCCAATCTAGCATCCAGGACCCCGGCCGTAGGCGCGTTCGTGAGAACGCATCCCGACGTGCTGTCACCAGCACGCCTACGCGGAAAATGGGGTCAGCGAACGCGCAGCACTCCGACTTTTTGCGCAGGGTTAGCGCCCGCAGCCGATCCCGTCCAGAAGGCTTGCGACTTGCGGCCGCCTGCGTCATCGGCGTCGTCCACGGCCACGTCGAAGCCGATTTCGTCGGCCATCGCCGGAACGATCTGGAAGCTGCCCTCGATGTGGTAGCCGGCGGCGGTTTTTTGCGCGGTGGCGGTGAATCCCGGCGGCAGCTTGTCGCCCGGGGCATGGATGCGGCCGGCGGCGGAAATGCAGGGTTGGAATTTGTCGCAGGCGAGGCCGTGGCGGCCGAAATCCAGGAAGAATTCCACGCCGTCTCCAGTCCAGACGGGTTTGTCGGCGGGGGCCGGCACGGTGTGATCATCGGCCACGTCGATGCTGAATTTCATGAGGTCGCCCTCGCGGACGAGCTGCATTTTGAGGCTGCAATCCCTGGGTCCGGTCCATGCGGCTGGGCTGAGGATGCGGTTTTGGAGGTCGATGGTGGCGGCCCCGATGCGCAGCTGCTCGGGCCGGTTGATTTCTAACGGCGCAGGTTGTCCCGCGGCCGCGCTCAAGCGCTGATAGACAGGCCGGTTGAGCGTCAGGTCGAAGCGATCGGTCAGCCCGCCGGTGGCGCTGACTTCCAACTCCAGCGGCCCGGAAAAGGACTTGGCGTCCAACGTGAGCTCGTTCTTCTTTCCCGAGTCCAGGATGACTTCCAGCGGGGTTCCAGAGGCGTCGGCGCTCGAAAGCGCCAGCTTGAAGGTGGTCATCGATTTCGAGGGATTGAACAGTTTGACCGTGACGGCATCGGATGAGCCCGCCTGCGCGGGTTGCATCGCGACGATCTCGCGCAATTGGATCGGCTTGTCGGAGAGGAAATAGACGGGGTCGGGCGACATTTTGAAAAGCGTTGTGGACCCTTTGGCAAGCGGCGCGGGGTTGCCCATGCGATCGATCGCTTGGAACTTCTTGGCTCCAGGGCTCTCCACCGCCAGATCCCCCCGCCCCGCCATCGTCCACGCAATGGTTAGATGCTGTTGGCCTTTGGCGAAGGCATAGACGCGGAAATTCGGCGAGGCGGGCTCGTCGCGGAGGAATTTTGCGCCCGAGAGGATCGACGACAGGAACGCCTGGGCGGCATAGGCCGCTTTGGGCGACAAATCGCCGTTCACGATGCCGACATCGCCGATGAACCCATACCAGAAGGTCCGCTCCACGCCAACCGTGAGGCTTTGCACGTGAAGTTTCAGCAACTCGTTGGCTTGGTCGCTCTCCGACAGGTAGGGCACATTGCCCCAGCCGCCGCTCTGGCCGACCGGCCCGCTATACATGCTGGTTTCGCTGTTCCAGAGCGGCTTCTTGTCCTCGCCAACGGACTGCAAAAAGCCGTGTCCCGCTTTGACGTCCTCCCGAACCCGATCCCACGATTGGCCAGGCTCTCCGATGCTGTAAAAATGGCAATCGACGATATCGAAATATGGCTGGGGGTTCAGTGCATAAAAGGCACCTGCCGGCCACGCGCTGTCTTTGTTAGTGAAGGTGGTCTTGGGCGAAAGCCCGGCGGCGAATCCTCCCAGCCCGATTTTCGCCATCGGGTCCGCCGCCCGGAGCACCTCGGCGCTCGCTTTCAAGACCGATACATAGGCTTTGGGCTCAAACGGATAGAATCCATTTTTCGCATCGGGTTCGTTCCAGATTTGATAAGCCGCGATGCGGCCTTTGTAGCGGGTGCCGATGGCGCTCAGGAACCGTTTCCAGGCCTCGATGTCCTTGGGCGCGCAGCACGAGGGCGTCATCACGCCCCATTTTTCGCCGGGAGCCCAGGGCGTTTGCTGCCAGGGTTGTGCCCCGCCGGTGATGTTGAGGTAAAGTTTCAGGCCGTTTTTTTCCGCCTCGGCGACGACTTCATCGAGGGCTTTCCAATGGTATTGCGACTGGGTTATCTCGATATCATCCCAGCGCAGCCACCAACGCATCCAGGCCAGGCCCGCCTGCGCCACACGGGGGAAACAATTCACGGGTGCCGACTGGATGCCGCACGGGTTGGCGAGCGCCGCTTCCGTGCTGATGACCGGCGGGCAAACCACAAACGAACGCCTGATTTCCCTCCGCGCGCCGTCCGTCCTGAGGCGGGCATGCAGCTCATACCAGCCCAGGGCGAGGTGGGGGATGTTGATCTGGCTCGCTCCGGCGGTCTGTTCGGCCACGGTCGGTTTGTTAGCTACCCGCTTTCCGGTCTCGTCGGTGATCCAATATTCCGCGCGGATTTTTTCCCCGTTGTTTTCGGGGAACGTGAGCCCCCACGCGTGAGGGCCGGCGCCGAAGAAATAGCCGCCGTCGTTGCCGCCGGAAAAATCCGCCACCAGTTTCGGTTTGAGAACCCGCAGGCTCAGGCGGAGGATTTTGCCACGGAAAACCGAGGCGCTCGCGGATTCGCCGCCAATCCAGAAGGTTTTCTTCTTCGGCCACAGGAACGGTGCTCCGAGCTTTTCGGTGCCGCGTTTTTCACCGTTCCACCAGAGTTCCAGCGACCCGGCGTCCCATCGGGCGCGGGTTTCGTAAGACAGCCCCTTCTTTAACCCGATGTCCGCCTTGGTCAGTTGCGCCTGGATGCTCAGGTCGTTGGACGAAAGCCGCGAAAAGATCGTGGTGCCACCCCAAAGCATCAGGGACATCGAGTTGGTCTCGCGCGGGCCGTTCATGTTGCGGCCCAGGACGAAGAGGGCGGCGTGGTCCTTGGCCAGAGCGCTGTCAAAATCGGGGCTGAACTGGACGTCCACCTCGTAGCGCAGGATGGGGCTGTCGCAGTAGGCATCCGGAAGCAAGAACCCCACAGGAAACCCGGCGGCTCCCACACTGACGGCAGGCAGCGTGCCTCCCGAGGAAACCATCCCGGGCTTTGTGCCGTCATTGTTGAATGTGTAGGAGGCGATCTCCTGATAGGCCTCCTCTGTAGCCGGCGGGGTCGGCTCCACCGCCACGGACTCGGTCGTAAATGCCAGATCCGCCACGTCGAACGTCCCTGCCTGATTCTGCAAGCGCAGTTGCATCCCGGCGGTGACGGCACCCATGGGCGGTGCCAGCGCGATGACTTTTTCACGCCAGGTGGGGGAATAGCCGAAAACGGCGAATTGAGTTCCCATGGGCTTGCCCCCCTCTCCCTGATAGGAGATCAGGAGCCACGCGCCAAGATCGCGCCCGGAACTTTTGACCGTGGTCCGAAAGCGCAGCGCGAGCCGCGCTTGCTGGTCGTTTTCCAGCGCGAAGCGAGGCGAATTCATCGATGCCATCCCGGCTTGGGAATCCAGCTCGAGCCGGGTGAATGGCTCTCCCAGCGGCGAGCGCATGACGCGGGCATCCTTGGAGAGCGTCCAGTCCGCCGCCGGCTTGTCCTGCGCGGCCACCGATCCCGCCGTCATCAAAACCCATAGCCAAACGCGGGCCGATCGGGCGAAGATCAATCCAGGAAAATAAATATTAGAGAATATTTTCATCATAAAAATGCCGAGGTTAGGGTCCCTATTGGGGATCCACGCCCAGCGGACGCAGCGCCGGGCCGGTCCCGGAAGCACCCATCCCAAAAACCAGACTGCCCGCGGTGGCCGGCCGCGCGTCGGAGACGTTCACATACCACGAGCCGGTTTTGGTGATTTTATCGGCGGGGATGGTCACTTGAAACTTCTGGTCACCGGCAGGTTGAGCGGCGAGTGGTTCCCAAGCGCTTTTCACCCAGCTCTCGCCGCCAGCGGTGACGAACGCCGTGGCCGTCACGATCGGCAACGCCGACTGCACGGCAAACGAGATTTTTTTCGCGCCATCGGGCAGGTTCTCGCAGCTCACGACGGTGACTTGCGGGAAGGGCTTGCCTTCGCCTTTGAGCCAATAGGCGAGGTAGAGAAGATCGAGGTTGTCCGCTTCGGGGATGCCATTCAGGCTGTGGTTAGAAGGCGCAAACGCCTGGTTGCGGGCACCCGGAATCGCGGTGAGGGTCGAGTTCACGGCCGGCGGCCAGAAAAACCGGTCGCTGGCGGCCGCGGCGATAAAATACGGCGCCTGGATCCCCGCGGCCCGGCGGCCGGCATCGAAGTGATGCAGCCAGGCTTCGCGCTGCGCGTCAGATAGATCCTTGAGCATCGGGCTCCACTCGCTGCCACGGTCGTAAAATCCGCAGCCGAATTTTGAATAGGCCGCGCGCACCCGCTTGCCGAGCAGGCCTGTGATCATGGTCGTGGAGTAACCGCCCATCGAGATGCCAGCCACCCCGATCCGGTCCTTCTGCACGCCGGGTTGTGCGGCGAGCAGGTCAAATGCCTGGAGCGCAGCCACCTCGGCATCAAACGTCTCATCGGCGGTGGGATCCGGCATGCCCCGCTTGCCGAGCTTGGCAAAGCGGGTTGCCCAAGGGCCGACGGAATTCGGGCAATTCTTCGGGTCGGCAATTCCCGGCAGGTCAGGGCTGAGCGCCACATAGCCGGCCTTGGCATAGCGGACCACCGTGTTGGCGTCGGCGCATCCGTAGCCGCCATGCAGCCAAAGCACCGCGGGGAATGGGCCATCGCCGGGTGGCCGCGCGATGATCGCATAGACATCCTGAGTTTCACCACCCACCATCATCGAGCGGAAGACCACCTTGTGTATCTGCACGCCGCCAACTGTTTGAGTTCCCAAGTCGTTAACGATTTTCGGAGTGATCCCCTTCAGGTAGGGGGAGAAGATGTTGCCATTGATTGGCGAGCGCTCGCCTTCGGGGCTGAGCTTCTCGCCGGGCGTCGAGATGTAACCCAGCGCCGCCATCGCGGCAGGACTGAGCGTTAAGTTGGACGCCCCGGTGTCCGGCTTCAGCTCCACCGCTTTGATGTCCAAGGTTCCTTGGCGGTTCTGTTGGCGGATGCTCAAAAACACCTTCTCGGCCCCGGCCGGAAGGGTCAGCGCAAAGGACTTCGTTGCCCAGGACGTGGCTTTCCCCAGGGGTTTGCACTCATCGCCCAGTCCCTTGTCCTTGCCATCTCTGAAGGCGACATAAATCCATGACCCCATGTTAAAGCCCGAGTCCTCATCGCTGGACCGGTAATCGATCTTCAGGTCATAGGTGCGACCGGTCTCCAGCTTGGCCAAGTATGTTAGGGCCGAGTTCCCCCGATCCACCTCCAGACGCAGCCTGACAAAATGTTTCCCGTCCGGGTCTTTGACGACCTCGGCATTGGATGATTCCCAGCCTTCGGTATTGAC
>JBAXBG010000021.1:0-26766 GCA_037142115.1 Verrucomicrobiota bacterium
AAGTTTAGACGGCAACATCAAATTGGTGACTATATCGTGGATTTCTACTGTCACGAAGCGCGGCTTGTCGTGGAGTTTGACGGCCCAGTTCATGAGGATCGTAGGGCGAAGGATTCCAAACGAGATAAGCAACTCACCTCGCTTGGGAACCAGGTGCTGCGGTTTACTAATGCTGAGTTTGAGAACGATCCCGAATCTGTTATCCACCGGATCGCAGAACATCTCCCCTCTACCTCTGGGAGAGGGGTCGGGGGTGAGGGTTTGGCGTCGGCCAAATGGAACGACCGCAAGAATATCATTGTGATGGTGGATGAAGCGCACCGCACGCAGGAGGGCGACTACGGCCGCAAGATGCGCGAGGCGTTGCCGAATGCCTTCCTCTTTGGCCTGACCGGCACGCCGATCAACCGCTCGGATCGCAACACCTTCTGGGCTTTCGGCGCGGATGAGGATGCGGCTGGCTACATGAGCCGATACAGTTTTCAGGACAGCATCCGCGATAAAGCTACTCTGCCGCTGCATTTCGAAGCCCCCACGGTGAAACTCAAGATCGACCGGGCGGCGATTGACGAAGCCTACAAGCAGATCACCGGCGATCTCAGTGAGCAGGACCGCGACGATCTGGCAAAACGCGCCGCCAAGATGGCCGTGCTGGTTAAAAACCCGGAGCGGGTGCGCGCCGTCGTCGAGCACATCGTCAAACACTACCAGACCAAGGTGGAGCCAAACGGCTTCAAGGCGCAGGTGGTGTGCTTCGACCGCGAATGCTGCGTGCTCTACAAACAGGTGATGGATGAACTCATCAGCCCCGATGCCAGCGCCATCGTGATGAGCGGTGGCCAGAAGGATCCGCCGGCATGGAGCGTCCACATGCGCGACAAGGACAGCGAGGAAAAATTGCTGGACCGCTTCCGCGATCCGGTGGACCCGCTGCAATTTGTCATTGTCACCAGCAAACTGCTCACCGGCTTTGATGCGCCCATCCTCCAGGCAATGTATCTCGACAAGCCGATGAAGGACCACAACCTGCTTCAGGCCATCTGCCGGGTGAATCGCACCTACGGCCAGACGAAGACCCACGGGCTCATTGTCGATTACATCGGTATTTTCGACGACGTGGCGCAGGCGCTCGATTTCGACGAGAAGGCCGTACAGCAGGTGGTGAGCAACATCGAGGAGTTGCGCCAAGCCCTGCCGGTGCAGATGCAGAAGTGCCTGGCATTTTTCCCGGGGGTGGACCGCAAGGTCGGTGGCTACGAAGGGCTGATGGACGCCCAACAGCACCTTCCTAACAACGAACGACGGGACCGTTTTGCAGCCGAATACAGCGTGCTTGGCACCATTTGGGAGGCGCTTTCACCGGACCCGTGCCTGAGTCCCTACGAGAAGGATTACAAATGGCTGACCCAGGTTTATGAGTCGGTCAAACCCGTCAGCGGCAGCGGTAAGCTGCTGTGGCACCGCCTGGGCGCTAAAACCATCGAACTCATCAATCAGAACGTCCATGTGGAGCCGGTGCGCGACGACATTGAGGCGCTGGTTCTGGACGCCGATGTGCTCGACGGCATCCTGGGTGACGCCAACCCGGCCAAAAAGGCCAAGGAAGTTGAAATCAAGCTCATCGCCCGGTTGCGCAAGCACGCCGGCAATCCTAAATTCACCGAGTTAGGCGAACGACTGGAGAAGGTCCGGGAGCGCCACGAACAGGGACTTCTCAACAGCCTGGATTTCCTCAAAAACATCCTCCAGATCGCCAAGGAAGTCGTCGCTGCCGAGAACCAGGTCGATCCAGAGGAGGATCAAGACCGCGCTCTAACCGCACTCACGGAATTGTTCAACGAAGTGAAGAGCAAGAACACCCATGTCATCGTCGAGCGCATCGTTTTCGACATCGACGCCATCGTGAGGCAAGTGCGGTTTCCCGGCTGGCAAGGGACGTCCGGTGAGCGTGTCGTCCAACAAGCGCTGCGCCGGGCATTGCTGAAATACAAACTCCACACCGACCAGGAACTCTTCGAAAAAGCCTACGGCTACATCCGTCAGTATTATTGACCACAAGCCCCAAGATCCTGGTGGTCGAGCGCGCCAACCTGCTGTTCGTATTCAACTTCTCCGTCGCCGGCTCGCTCTTCGGTTATCCGATCCGGGTCCCCGGAGCGCAGTCACGCGAACTGTTATTGGACACCGACGCGCCCGACTTCGGCGGCCACGGCCGCGTCGACCCCGCCGTCCACTACCCGGTGGACGTCCACGGCCTGATGAAAATCTACAGTCCGTCGCGCACCGGGCTGGTGTTCGCCAGGATCTAACGTTCCAGTCTTGCGACCGATAGCAGTTGAATGATTCACGGCAGCCTCCATGCTGCGCCGGATGAACGACCGATCGCACGCACCGTGGTGGCGGGAGTGGCCGCTGGCCCTCGCGGTGCTCACCCTGGCGCTGGCGCTGTCCGGCAAGGGCGCGATCGCCTCGGCGCTCGACCAGCCCGCGCTGCTCGTCGCCTTGCTGGCGGTCCTGTGCGGCGTGATCCTGGCGGCGGCGATCGCCATCGTGCGCCACGCCGATGTGCTGGCGCACCGCCTGGGTGAGCCAGCGGGCACGCTGCTGCTGACGCTGGCGGTCACCGGGCTGGAGGTGGCGATGGTGGCGTTCGTGATGTCCACCGGCAAGGACAAGCCGATGCTGGCGCGCGACACGATCTTCGCGGTGGTGATGCTGGTGCTCAACGGCTTTATGGGGCTCGCGCTGCTGCTAGGCGGCCTGCGCCACCGCGAGCAGCCCTACAACCTCCAGAGCGCCAACGCGTTTCTGGTGATGATCCTGCCGCTCACCGTGCTCGGTCTGGTGCTGCCCAACTTCACCCGGGCCACGCCGGGACCGACGCTCTCGACGTTCCAGATGGTCTTTCTCTCGCTGATGTCGATCGGGATTTATGGCATCTTCCTGTATGTGCAGAACCTGCGCCACCGCGGGTTCTTCATGGCCCCTGACGAGGCTGCCGGACTCGGGACGGCGGAGGACCCCGGTCATCATTCGTCGCGCTCCACGCTCTATCACGCGCTGATGCTCGGGTGCTACGGCCTGCCGCTGGTCATGCTGGCCAAGCAAATGGCGGCCCCGCTTGACGCGGTGGTCATCCGCCTCGGCGCGCCGATGGCGCTCGGCGGCTTCGTGATGGCGGTGCTGGTCCTCACCCCGGAATCGATTGCCGCGATCCGCGCCGCGCTGGCCAACCAGCTTCAGCGCGCGGTCAACATCTTGTTAGGCTCAGTGCTGGCCTCGATCGGCCTGACCATTCCGCTGGTCATCGCGGTGGCGCTGACCACGGGCCGCCCGCTGGTGCTCGGGCTCGACCCGGTGGACACGGTGC
Source organism: Verrucomicrobiota bacterium (assembly GCA_037142115.1). GTDB lineage: Bacteria > Verrucomicrobiota > Verrucomicrobiia > Verrucomicrobiales > Akkermansiaceae > Luteolibacter. The sequence continues at coordinate 3,371 of JBAXBG010000021.1, forward strand.
TGTTGGTGCTGACCTTGCTCACCAGCATGCTGACGTTCTCGTTGCCGCGGACCAACATCCTGCTGGGTTGCGTCCACCTGCTGCTGTTTGCCGCCTATCTGATGATGATGTTCGACCGGTGAGTGGCACGCCCCGCGTGGCTGCCGCGTCCCGCCGCAGCGCGCCCGGGAGCGAGTGGGATTGACATTTCCAGCCAGAGACCCGAAGTGAGTTCACTCAACCCGCCTCACCCGAATGGAATCATCTATCAACAAAGACACCCGGCTGTGCATCTCGCTGGCCGCCCGCCCGGGGAATTTCGGTACCCGCTTTCACAATTTTCTCTACCGGGCGCTGGGCCTGGACTTCATTTACAAGGCGTTCACTACCCGGGATCTAGCAGCCGCGGTCGGTGGGGTGCGGGCTCTTGGGATCCGGGGTTGTGCCGTGTCGATGCCGTTCAAGGAAGCCTGCATCGAATTCCTCGACGCCATGGACCCATCCGCCGAAGGGATCATGTCGGTCAACACCATCGTCAATGACGATGGCTGGCTCACCGGCTACAACACCGATTACACGGCGGTGCGGTCGTTGCTCCAGACCTACCAGGTGCCGACGGATTTGGAGTTCGCGTTGCGTGGCAGCGGCGGCATGGCTAAGGCGGTGGCCTGCGCGCTCCGCGATGCCGGATTCACCCGCGGCGTGATCGTCGCCAGAAACGAAGCGGCGGGCACGGCGCTGGCGGACCCGTATGGTTTCCGCTGGCAGCCGGATCTCACCGAGGAACAACCGGGACTGCTGGTGAATGTCACGCCCATTGGCATGGCCGGGGGCGCGGACGCGGATCAACTCGCCTTTGGCGAAGCGCGGGTCCGCGCCAGTTCCGTGGTTTTCGACGTGGTGGCCTCGCCGCCGGAGACCCCGTTGATCCGCCTCGCCACCTCGCTCGGCAAAGTCACCCTCACCGGGGCCGAGGTGATCGCGCTCCAGGCCATCGAGCAATTCGTGCTCTATACCGGCGTGCGCCCCGATGCGCAACTGGCGGCGAGGGCCGCCGCGTTTGCCCGCGGGCCCGCGTGAGGCCGGGGGTGGAACGAGGAACAACGCGACGCCCTAAGGGGGAGGGGATGTCTTCCAGAACGGCACGAGACGTCCCTGCTCCTTGAAAGAAGGCCCCCCAACGACCGGATCATTTTCCTCGGAATGCACGGGCCTGGACGCGCTTGCGCCGCAGCGGGTCACTCAGGCGGCTCACGAATCGGGCGGATACTTCTGGAGCTTGCGTTGCAGGGTGCGGCGTTCGATGCCGAGCTTGCGGGCGGTGGCGCTGATGCTGCCGCCGCTGTCCCGCAGCACGCGCTGCAGGTGCTCCCATTCGACCCGGTCCAGCGAGGGCACGGGCGCGTCGGGCACCGGCGCGCGCGCCGCAAACAATGCCGCTTCGATCTGATCCGAATCGGCCGGCTTGGACAGATAGTCCACCGCCCCGAGGCGCATCGCGTCCACCGCGGTGGCGATGCTGCCATATCCCGTTAGAATGAGGATCCGGATGTCGGGCAGGCAGTTGCGCAACGCGCGGGCCACCACCAGCCCGCTTTCCCCGTCCAGGCGCAGGTCGATGACCGCGCACTCGGGGGCGAATTGCGTGGCCAGGAGCGCCGCTTCCGCCAGTCCCGCGGCCGTCTTCACTTCGTGGTTGCGCCGGCGCAGCGAGGCGGCCAGGCGCTCCAGGAACACTACGTCGTCATCGACTACCAGAATGCGGGCGGGCGGATGGGAGTTCATGAGGCGTTTTCCACCAGCGGCAGTTGCAGTTCGACCATCGTCTCGCCGCAGGGACCGGCGGCCACCCGCAGTTCGCCGCCGCGCTCCATCGCCAACGCCTTAACCAGATAGAGCCCCAGTCCCAGCCCGCCGGTTTTGGACTTGGTGGTGACTAACGGTTCTCCGATGCGGGCCTCGATGCCCGGTGGAAATCCCGGGCCCTGGTCGGTGACCCGGAAGATGCAGCGGTGGAGCGCAATCTCGGCGTCCAGCGTCACGGGGGATCCGGGCGGCGCGGCCTCCACCGCGTTCTTGATCAAAATCGCCAGGCACTGGAACAAGCGGCTGTGGGGCAAGCGCGGGCGCTGCGGGGATGGTCGCACGCGGACCTCCAGGCGATCGCGGACCCGTTCCGAGAGATAGCCGGCTAACAAATCAGCCAGGTTGTTCCAGTCCAGCGGTTTGCTGTCCTCGGCGGTCGTGTGGCTGGTGCGGCCGAGTTTCTCGATGATCACCCGGCAGCGTTCGACTTCCTGGCGGATTACCCGGGCGTCCTCGGCACAATGGGTGTTGGCGCAGGCCCCGTTGGCCAGGGTTTCCAGATCCTGGCTGACGATGGCGATGGTCCCGAGTGGCGTCGCCAACTCATGTGCGATGCCGGCGGCCAGCGTCGCCACCTCCATCGTGCGCCGCGCGCTTTCGCCATCCGCCCGTGCCAGGGCGACCAGATGGCGAGATTGGCGCAGCCCGGCGGTGAGGTGCCCGACGAAATACGCGACCCCGCAGCCGGTCAGGACCATCGCCACCACCATGCCTTGCAGGTGGGCGGTCATGTCGCTGCAGCAGGTCGCGCCGGACGCGCTGGCCAGGGCGTGCGGCGAGTGGAACAGCGCCCAGAAGCCCGCGGTGCACAGCGCGACGGCACCCCACGCGCCCCAGGCCGGCAGCAGAATGACCGCCATGGTGATGTGCAACAGATAGAGCAAGGTGAACGGGTTGTGCGCGCCGCCGGCGAAATACAGCATGACGGTTAGAATCACGATGTCGCCCCCCACGATCAGCGGCTTCACCCAGGCGCCACCGCCACCCGCCCGGCCCTGGCCGCCAGCCACCAGCGCGTTGCTCAGCACGGTGAAGGCGATGCACCCGGCTAAAACCGCCACCGGCAACTGGATGCCGAAGAACACTGCCACCACCAGGCAGACCACCGTTTGCCCGAGCACGGCGATCCAGCGCAGGCGGATCAGCCAGTACCATTCTAGCAGTTCCTCCGCGGTCCGGTCGGTGTGGGTGATCATGCGGCGGCCCAATCAGACAGGTCCGGTGAAGCTTGCCGAGCGGTATTTGGCCGCGGGCGCGGCCCTGCGGCAATTTGACGCATTCCCGCCCCCGGCTTCGCCCGCTAACGTGCGCCCGCCATGAACGCCCTGCCCGCCCTTCTGACCAGTCTCGCCCTAGCAGCCGGCGCTCCCGCCGCCTTGATCACCGCTGTTCCCGGACCGGATGACCAGGGAGGCATGATCATGCCGATGGTCACCCTCAGCGCCACCGCCGGGATGGCGAGCAATCCGACCGCCGGCGCGGTCAACATCAGTTTCAGCGCGCCCACCACCCCGGTGTTGAAATCGACCCAGGCATGGAGCCCGGGCAACTGGTATGCCGACACCGCGGCCTGGCGGGCGGATCTGAGTTCGACGTTGGGCGACGGGGGGACGCCGGCGGCGAACGCTGGCAACGGGGACCTGTTCAACAACCAATATGGATTCATGTTCATGACGATGGGCAGCATGATGATGGCCAACGTGCCGACCGGCAACTCCCTCGCCATCCGGCTCGACTCGGTTTCTTCCGGCTCGCTGCGCTCGTTCAACTACGGCAATGCCACTAACCGCTGGGACCCGGTTTTCACCGGCGTGGATTCCCAGGTGTTATGGAACGGGAGCATGTGGCACAACTACTTCACCCTGCCCGACTCCGCACCCGCGGGCGACTATGCCGCGACCTTCGAGGTGTTTGTGGCCAACAGCGCGTTCACCGGCACCACCGGTTTCGCGCAATACGATGCCGCCGCCCTCAGCGCCACCAAAAACCCGAACTTCACCTCCGCGTTCGTCACCTACAACTTCAGTGTCATTCCCGAGCCGGCACCCACCATTCTGCTAGGTGCCGGCATCGCTTCCCTGCTGATCCGCCGCCGCCGCTGAGATGACGTTGCCTCGCCGTCATGCCCGGGCGCGCGGTTTCACCCTGGTGGAGCTGTTGGTGGTGGTGGCGATGCTCGCGGTGTTGGCGGGCTTGGCCACCCCCAGCTTGCGCCGCGCGCTGCGCAAGGCCACCGCCATCCGCTGCGCCGCCAAGCTCCAGTCGCTCGGCGCGGCCACCCTGCTCTACACCCAGGACCACGACGGCCAGCTCCCGCGGAGCTTCCACAGTGCCGGGGCGCACGGCCAGCCGGGCTGGGCGGTTTCGATCGCACCCTATTTGGGGGTCGTGGACTCGCAGATCCAGAGCGCCTGGGCGGGCGTGTTCAATGCCCACTTCCGCTCGCCAGCCGATGGAGCCACCGATCCGTTTGTTTACAGCTATGGGTTCAACGTGCATTTCGAGCTCGATTCCGACGGTGACGACTATCAGGGGAGCCCGGCCAGCTGGCGGCGCTTGTGCCAAATTCCCGCGCCCGGCAGCACCATCCTGATGGGCCAGACCCGGCCGGTCCGGTTCGGGGATCATCTGATGTGCCACCAGTGGTCGGGGCTCCAGGCCGCTAAAAACGCCCTCAATCATGCCATCCACGACGGCAAGGCCAACTATCTGTTTGTCGACGGCCATGTGGAAACGCTGCGCGTCGAGGACACTTTCGACCCGTCACGCCGCATCAACCGTTGGAACCCGTCCCTCGCTCGCTGATCCAACCCGCGGCGCCGCGGCCGGCGCTCAAATCCCGTAGTTGTCGCCGGTGCCGTAGTGCTCGATCATGTAATCCATGTCCTTGTCGCCGCGACCGCTCAGATTGACCAGCACGGTGCGCGGCAGATCGGGGTTGTCACGGGCCAGGCGCATCGCGTGGGCGACCGCGTGGGCGCTTTCCAGCGCCGGGATGATCCCTTCGTTGCGGCTGAGCACGTAGAACGCCTCGACGGCGTCCTGGTCGGTGGCGGTCAGGTAGCGGACCCGGCCGGTGTCCTTGAGGTGGCAGTGTTCGGGGCCGACGCCCGGGTAATCGAGGCCGCTGGCGATCGAGTGCACCGGCGCGGGGTCGCCCTTGTCATCCTGCAACAGATAGCAGCGGAAGCCGTGGATGATGCCCTCCAGCCCGTAGGTCATGCTGGCCGAGTGCTCGCCGAGGGTGGTGCCCTTGCCCAACGGTTCGACGCCGTGGAGCTCCACCGGATCCTCGATGAACCCGGCGAAGATGCCCATCGCGTTGCTGCCGCCGCCGACACAGGCGGTGACGATGTCGGGCAGGTTGCCCGTCATTTCAATGATCTGCTCGCGCGCCTCGATGCCCACGACCTGTTGGAAATCGCGCACCATCATCGGGAACGGGTGCGGGCCGACCACCGAACCGATGCAGTAGATCTGGTCGACCGGGTCCTGGACATAGGCGGTTAGGGCGGCGTCCACCGCCTCCTTGAGGGTGCGCAGGCCGTGGGTGGCGGGGATCACCCGGGCACCCAGGATCTGCATCCGGGCGACGTTGGGCGCCTGCTTGGCGATGTCCACCTCGCCCATGTAGATGTCGCATTCCAGGCCGAAATAGGCGGCGGCTGTGGCCAGCGCCACCCCGTGCATGCCGGCGCCGGTTTCGGCAATGAGCTTCTTCTTGCCCATGTAGCGGGCTAACAACCCTTCGCCCATGCAATGGTTGAGCTTGTGGGCGCCGGTGTGGTTGAGGTCCTCGCGCTTCAGATAGATCTGGGTCCGGCCGAGCTTCTTGGACAGGCGCGCGGCATGATAGACCGGCGTCGGACGGCCTTGGAAGTGGCGGCGGATGCGGCGCAGTTCCTCGATGAAATCATGCGAGCGCGAGACGATTTCGTAGGCCCGGCGGATTTCGGCCAGCGGTGCCTCGAGTTCGGGCGGGACGAAGCTGCCGCCGTAGGCGCCGAAAAACCCGGCGGAATCAGGCGACTGGTGGATGGACTGGGGAGTGGCGGATGGGATCATGGCACGTGTGAGCCCGCGGATGATGGCAAGATCCACCGTCAAGGCAAGGATCCGTTGGGCGGATGCGAACGCATGCGCAGTGATTGCAAACCGGCAGGCAGGCCGGTTCCAGCCACCCGCAAATCCCTGCACCGCGGTGTCATGAGTCACGGATCAGAGAGATGCGCAGCGCGCCTCAATGCGCCGCAGCAACGCCGCGGTGTGCGGCATGGCGACTCCCGCCGCCCGCGCCTGGCGCAGCGGTTCACGCCAGATCGGATCCACCTCGATTTCGCGGCCGGCAACGAAGTCGATCATGCTCGACGTCCGGTAAGGGCCCATCGGGCGGGTCCGCTCGACGTGGAAGTCGATCAACTCGTCGCCGAGGTCGAGGCCGAGGGCGCGCGCCGCGGCGATGACCTCGGCCATCAGCGCGCGGATTTCCGCCTCGATGGCCGGAGAGGCTAACAGCACGTCGGTGGTCACTCCGCCCTCCGCGACCGACAGCCCGTTGAAGGGGATGTTCCAGACGAGTTTTTCCCATTGCGCCTGTTGCAGGTTGGCGACGGCCACCGCGGGCACGCCCGCCGCCTTGAAGCGCCGGGCGATCTCCGCCGCGCGCCCGGGCACGCCGGGCCGCCATTCGCCGATGGCCACCTTGCCGGCCGCCGAGTGTTGGATCCGGCCCGGGGCGACCCGGTTGATGCAGACAAAACACAGCCCGCCGAGCACCCGCGCGGGGCCGGTGATCTCGGCGATGCACTCGCAATTGCCCAGGCCGTTTTGCAACGTGAGCACCTGCGTTTGCGCGTGCAGCAGGGGCGCCAACACCCCGTCTAACAACGGGTTGGAGGTGGCCTTCCAGGCGACAATCACCAGATCCACCGGGCCGATCTCCTCCGGTTTCCGATAGGCGCGCAGCTGCGGCAGCTCGAAATCGCCATGCACGCTCTCGACCTTCAGGCCGTCGCGCCGCAGCACATCGTAGTCCGTCCGCGCCAGGAACCGGACATCCTCGCCCGCCGCCGCGAGGCGGCCCCCGTAATACAAGCCGATCGCCCCGGCACCGACCACGGCCACGCTTTTGAAGGTGTCAATCACGCGCCCAATTCATCATTCGCGCCACCCCGCCGCAAGCCCGCAGAACTGAAATGGGGTAATGGGAAACCGCATGGCAGTTCATTGAACGAACCAGGTCACTCGTCCTTGAACGCCTCGGCGCGGCGCCCGTCGATGCAGCGGGTGAGCCAGTGAACAAGTTTTTCGGCGTCCGCGGATTCGTTGCGCAGCGAGGTCAGCGCGCTCCAATCGAGCTGCGGCCTGGATTTGGGCGCGGCGATCCGGTTGATGTCGAGTTTGGCCATGATCGCCTCGGTTTCGCGCGGGTGGGCGTTGAGGATGTTGGCCGGGCGCGGCAGCTCGTCGAGCGCCTCGGGAGTCAGCCCGAACGAGGTCACACCCACCCCGAAGGCGGCGCTGAGCTTGCGCAGGCTGTCGGCCAGCGCCTCGTCCTGGATGGGCGCGGCGTACACCAGCTCGCCGCCCTGGGTCCACATCGAGACCGCGAGCGTTTGGTAGAAATCCTCGCGGTAGGTATGCAGCGAGGGCTGGATGCGCAGGCGCGCGGCATGCAGGCGGAACGGCGCGATGCCTAACCGCTGCTTGAAGGCCAGCATCGCCTCGTCGAGCGACATCTCCTCATCCGGCGAGCCGCCGGTTTCCCAGTCCACCAGCACCAGCTCGGGATACTTCCACAGGTTGCTGATTGGCGAGTCCTTGCCGAAGGCCTGGCGGAACGCGAAGGGAAAGCGCCCGTTGATCTCGAAATAGCGGGTGACCACGGCGCGGAACTTGCGGATCCGCAGCATGGTGTTGTCCATGACGTCCTGATCCACGGTGGTTAGATCGTCGAGCCGCCCCTGGGTGAGCGCCAGCAACTCCTGCGCGCCGGACAGCGCCGGCAACAGCGTGCTGCGCCGGTAGTAGCCCTGTCCCTTCTCCACCTTGGCGATGGGCGAGGCCGGATCGCACGACATGATGGAAAAATGGTAGCGCAACGAAGCGTCCGAATAGTTGCCGGTGAGTTGCAGGCGGGTGAGACGGATCAACTCGGTGCCCTTGATTGCAGCGGCGGGATTGCCCGGAAGCAATGCGGGCAGGATGTCGGAGAGTTGCTTGCGAAGGCTCATGTGGGGTGACAATGGCGGATGCGTTGTCACTATCCAATTCGCCCACCCCCCGATCCGCAAGCCCCAAAAAGTCTCAAGAGGAAAATTGAACCGCAGGTGGACGCGGATGCACGCAGAAAATCAAAGAGTTACACTCATTTTCAGGCTCGCCTGGGAGGTGGAACCTAGAGGAACCGCGGGCGTTAGCCCGCTCCGTTGCGGCGGGCTGAAGCCCGCGCTCCGTAGTCCGATGGCCATGTGGCGCGGGAGGATCAGGCCGGTTTTTTTTAAAGGAACGCGCCGCCGGGCTTGTCCAGGCGGGCGAATCCAGCATGCTTGGGCGATGAATTTCAAACTCTCGCTGCTGGCGGTGTGGCTGTTGGGCACCGCGGCGGCGCCCGCCCAGCAGCCCGACGCCAAGGCGATTCTCGAGGGCGCGCGGATGTCGGCCACGCTCACCCAGCTTGATGCCGGGCTCAGCGGCCATCTGCGCCAGGGCAGCCACAAGACCCCGCTGACCCTGTTTCTCAAAGGCAAGGACATCCAGTTCCAGTTCTCGGAGAACAATGGCCCGCCGCGCGTTTTCCACATGCGCCTCGGCGATGCCGCCTTCAATCTGTTTGAAATCATCGAGGGCAAAACCAGCAACTTCCCGCCTGAAAAACTCGTCGCGCCCATCGCCGGCACCGATCTCACGTATGAGGACCTGGCGCTGCGGTTCTTCTACTGGCCGAATCCCAAATTTGAAGGCCAGGAAGATGTCGGCGGCATGCCCTGTTATAAAATCCGCATCGACAAGCCGCGCGGCACCGCCGGCCGCTACGAAGTCGTCTATGTCTGGGTCCACACCAAATACGGAGCCTTCATCCGGATCCGCGGCCACGACAAGAACGGCGGCCTGGTCAAGGAGTTCCAGGTCGAGGACACCATGCAGATCGCCAAGGATGTCTGGACGCTGCGCCAAATGCAGGTGTCCAGCCACGATTCCGCCAGCGGCCGGCGCCTGTCGATCACCGAGGTGACCTTCGACTCGCCGAAAAAGGCCGGGCCCCGCGGCTTGCATTGAGCGATGGATGTCTTGCATGGGCGGTCCGCCGGGGCTACGGCTTGGCCATGGACCTTGCCGAATTCCGCAAAGAATATTCCGACCGCGGGCTCAGCCTCGAGGAGCTCAACCCGGACCCGTTCGCACAGTTTTCCGCGTGGTTCATCCAGGCCACCGAGCTCGCCGTGCACGAGCCCAACGCGATGACGCTGGCCACGGTGGACGACTCCGGGATGCCCTATCAGCGCACGGTGCTGCTCAAATACTATGACGGGGAGGGCTTCGTGTTTTTCACCAACTACAGCAGCCGCAAGGCCCAACAGATCGCTCTCAACCCGCAGGTCTCGCTGTTGTTGCCGTGGATCACGCTGGAGCGCCAGATCGTCATCCAAGGCCGCGCCGAGAAAATCACCACCGCCGAGTCGTTGCGCTACTTCACCTCGCGGCCGCGCGAATCGCAGATCGGCGCCTGGGTTTCCAACCAGAGCGAAGTGATCACCTCGCGCAAGTTCCTGCTGCAGAAACTCGCCGAGATGCGCGAGAAATTCCGTCACGGCGAGATTCCGCTGCCGTCGTTCTGGGGCGGCTTCCGGGTGGTGCCCACCGCCATCGAGTTCTGGCAGGGCGGCCCGGCCCGGCTGCACGACCGGTTTCTCTATCGGAAAAGCGGCGCCACCTGGCAGATCGAGCGGCTCGCGCCGTGAGCCCGCGCAAAGCGAAATCAAACAGGGCCAGCGGCTTTTTGAACCACTGATGGCACTGATTTCACAGAAAGAATCAAATGAAACATCAGTCAGATGATGCGCCTTTCGGTTCCTTGGCATTCCACGCCCGGCCTCACTTGGCGGGGATGTCCTGGAAATCCTCGGGGACCTTCGAGATGATGTAGGAAACGACTTCGGCGATCTGTTTGGGACTGAGTTGTTGGCCCCAGACTTGCATTTTCGCGCCGTTGTTGCCGGTGCTCTCGGGCGGCGAGCCCTCGTTGATCAGTTTGAACAGGCGCATCGGCTTGTTGCCGAATTTCCAGATGTGGTCGTTGAGCGGCAGGCCCGGGAGCTTCACCTTGACCTTGCCGGCGGTCATGGTGGCGCTCAGATCCACGCCATGGCAGGCGGTGCAGTTGGTTAAGAAGGTGGCTTCGCCGGCGGACACGACTTCCGGTTTGGTGGCCCACTCGTGCACCAGCTTGGCGTCGTCGAGGGTGGCGACCATTTTTTCGAGTTCGGCGGATTTCGCCTTTTGCACCTCGACCACCTTTTCGCGCACCTCCTGGTGGGCGTCCTTGAAGATCGTGGTGTGATAGTAGAGCGTCCAGTGGATGACAAACCAGACGATGGCGGCATAGAAGGTGAACAGCCACCAGTTAGGAAGTTTCTGGTCGTATTCCTGGATGCCGTCGAATTCGTGCTCCCGGAGAATGATCTCACCTTTGGCTTTGGCAAAAGAGCCGCGTTTGGGTTCTTGGTTCATGGCTGGTTTGGCGTTTCAGGGGTGGGATCGAGCGGCAGCGAGGCGAGGTGGTTGCGCTTGGCCTCGCTGAGGCGCAGCGCGCGCCACGACACGATGGCAAACAAGACCGCGAAAATCAGAAAGGAGATGAAGGGCAGGCTCATGGCCCAGTCTTCGACGTGCATCCGTTGGAACATGGCGGGTGGTTTCAGGGGTTGCGGTGGGATCGCCGGCTTATGGCGCGGCGGGCTTGCTGCGGTGCGTGTCCGGATCGAGGGCGGACGGCTGGCCGGGGTGGGCCTTCTTGACTTCGTGGTAGGCACCGAGTTTCTGCAGGTAGGCGATCACCGCCACCACCTGCGATTTGGCCAGGTGGTTGCGCAGCGCGTCCCCCTGGAGATCGGGCTTGCTGGGCAGATAGACCTTGGCGGCCACCAGCGACTGGGCGATTTCCTGGGCCTGGGTTTCCACCATGTCGGAGATTTCGTGTTGGTTGAGGGCCGGCCACGGCACGCCGAGCTGCACCTGGGTGGCAATCTTGCCCGGCAACGCCTTGACGTCGGTGGCGTTCTCAAACAGCCACGGGAAGGCGGGCATGTTGGATCCGGGCGAGGGCGCGCGCGGATTGAGAAAATGGTTGAAGTGCCAGTCGTTGCCGCGTTTGCCCACGCGCATGAATTTGTAGAGGGTGCCTTGGGTGTCTTTCTTGGCGATCGGTCCGCCTTCGCGGGCCAGATCCGGGCCGGTGCGCTTGGAGCCCCACTGATAGGGGTGGTCAAACAGCGACTCGCCGAGATGCGAATAGTCATCGACGACCCCGGCGCGGCCGTAGCGCATGACGTCGGGCACCAGCGTGCGGATCATCTGCGAGTGGCAGTTGTAGCAACCTTCGGAGACGTAAATGTCGCGGCCGGCGAGTTCCAGCGGGGTGTAGATTTCCTGCAAACGGCCCTCGATGTTCTTCTCGCGGTTGACCAGCACGGTCGGGATGATCTGCACCGAGCCGCCGATGGCCACCGCGATGAACACCAGCACGGTGAAGGGCAGGTAGTTTTCGATCATCCGCTCGTGCCAATTGACCCACTGGTCGGCCGAGGATTTGAACGCGTAGTAGGCCTTGATGCTGAGCAGCACCGCCACTAACAGGGCCGCCTTGTCGGCGTGGTGCGGCAGGAAGAACCACAGGATCACAAACGCCATCGCCAGGAAAATGTGCGCCAGCGGGTCGCTGAAGAGCGATTCGCTCCAGGGCATGCGATCCTTGTGTTTGCGTTCGAGCACCGTGACCTCGACGGTTTCATCATACGGCTGGCCCGAGCGGGCGGTCTTCCAGATGTTGAAGGCGAGCAGCCCGAACCCTGCCAGATAGAGCGCGCCGCCAATCGAGCGGGCGATGAAGAAGATCTGGATGTCGCCGAGGGTTTCCAGGAACTCGTATTTGAGGGTGGTCCCGCCTTCGGCGAGCTGGCCGAGCATCAGGCCCTGGGTGATTCCGGCGCACCACAGCGCGACGACGTAGAGCAGGATGCCGACCATGGCGATCCAGAAGTGCATGTTGGCCAGCGGCTTGGACCACAGCTGGGTTTTCCACAGGCGTGGGGCGAGCCAGTAGAACATGCCGGCGGCCATCATGCCGTTCCAGCCTAGGGTTCCGGAGTGGACGTGGCCGACGGTCCAGTCGGTGTAGTGGGAGATCGCGTTGACCGAGCGGATCGCCAGCAGCGGGCCCTCGAAGGTGGCCATGCCATAGAAGGTGACGCCGGCGGCGAAAAACTTGATGACCGGGTCGGTGCGGAGGGTGTCCCAGGCGCCGCGCAGGGTGAGCAGGCCGTTGAGCATGCCGCCCCAGGAGGGTGCCCACAGCATCAGCGAGAAGGTCATGCCGAGCATTTGCAGCCAGCGCGGCAGGTCGGTGTTGAGCAAGTGGTGGGGGCCGGCCCAGATATAGATGAACACCAGCGACCAGAAGTGAATGATCGAGAGCCGGTAGGAATACACCGGCCGGTTGGCCGCCTTGGGCAGATAGTAATACATGATGCCCAGAATCGGCGTCGTCAGGAAGAAGGCCACGGCATTGTGCCCATACCACCACTGGACCAGGCCGTCCTGCACGCCGCCGAAGATCGGATAGGAATGGGTCCACGAGGTGGGAATCGACAGGTGGTTGACGATGTAGAGCATGGCCACCGTGATGATGGTGGCGATGTAGAACCAGAGCGCGACATAGAGGCTCGGCTCGTTGCGTTTGGCCAGGGTCCAGAAGAAGTTGATGGCGAAGATCACCCAGATGACGACCACCGCGATGTTGATCGGCCAGATCAGTTCGGCGTATTCCTTGCCGCGGGTGAAGCCCATCGGCAGGGTGATGGCGGCGGCCACGATGATGAGCTGCCAGCCCCAGAAATGAATCGCGGATAACAGGTCCGAGGCGGTGCGCACCTTGCACAGCCGCTGGGTGGAGTAATAAATCCCGGCGAACATCATGTTGCCCACGAAGGCGAAGATCACCGCATTGGTGTGCAGCGGGCGCAGCCGGCCGAAGGTCAGGAACGAGATCCCGTCGGCCTTGATGGCGCCGCCGGTGAGCCATTCCAGATAGTGCCCGTTCATTTGCCAGAATGACAACTGGGTGGCGATGAGCACGCCAACCAGCATGCCGATAATGCCCCAGGCAATCGAGGCAATCATGAAGCGGCGGACCGAATTGTCGTCGTAGGTAATCGAGGTGGTCATGGGTGCTTGGGATGGAACGCGGGAGCGGGCAGAGTCGGGGTTATTGCGGGTGAGTCAAGGTCGAGAGGCAGCAGCGAATCGCGCTCGGGACTGGTGCGCCGGGCCCGGTAAATCTCCATCGCGAAACAAACGATGAAAATGCCCGCAAGGCATGAGGACACCAGGATGGTGAGTGCAAGCACATTCATGCGCGGAAATACGTGGGCGGCCAGGGCCGCCGCGAGGGGTGGGGGGCGGCCTTCTCGATCACGAGTTGGAATTCAATGCAGTTCATGGAAGGGCGTGCTCCGGCGCAGGTCGCAGTGGAGCCACTCCAGAAAAACATCTCCAATGACATGCGCAATGCATTTTTGATCCATCAGCCCGGAATTCAGAAATAAATGACATTTTTCCGTGATTTCCGGGTCGCCGCCGACGGCGGCATGGAAGGTATTGGCGAGCTGCCAGGGGTGGGTGGCGGAGTCGGGGGAGCGGAAGACGACATGGCCGCGCTGGACGAGGCAGGCGAGGGTCTTGAGGTATTCGGCCTGAGGGTTGCCGATGGCAGTGGGGTCGATCTCGGCCATGCCGAGGCGGCGGCGGTGGCGGGCATCGGTGGCGAGGTCGCGGACCAGGTCGGGGCTGGCGGGCAGCCAGCAGCCGTCGGCGTCATCATCGTATTCGTTGAGATAATCGGCGATGTCCTGGATCAGGTGGGCGGCGGGAGTGGAGTCGTCGCAGTGGAGAATGATCGCGCAAGCCGGAGCCGGGGTGGCCGGAGCGGCCAGGAGCCATTGGTGGAAGACGGACATCGAAGTGGAGGGGGTGATGCAGGCGGTGCGTTGCAGGCTGCAACGTGCCGGGATCGGCATCCGGGCGCTCCGCATCCCGTCTGGAAGGATGCGCGGATTTTCCGGCGCGGGGGCATCAGGCGGAAGGTTGGGCCCAGGTGTCGGCTCCGCCGTCGAACGGATCGGTCCGGGTCAGGTTTTTTTGGGGGGGCTAGGCGACACTCCGCCACCGGCCGCAACTGGCCCTCATCAGGCACCATTCGAGTTTGACCCGGAAAACCGCAGCGGCAAGAGTGGCCGGGCAAGTTACCGGGATCGCCGCGTCCTGGCCATCCTGGTGACTTGCTGAGCACTCCCTCACACCCCACGCCACCATGTTTCCCTTTTACGTCATCGGCCACAAGAACCCGGACACGGATGCGATCTGCTCGGCGATCGGCTATGCGGAGTTGCTGCGGACGGTGGGGGAGGAGCCGCGGGCGATCGCGGCGCGCTGCGGGGAAATCTCGCAGCGCACCAAATGGGTGTTGGAGCGGGCGGGCATCGAGGCACCGGCGTTGATCACCGACGTCCGGACCAGCGCGGGGATGATTTGCCACCGGGAGGTCGTCAAGGTCACCGTGGCCGATACCTTCCTGACGGCATACCGGCGCATGCTCGAGGCCCAGATCCGCGGCGTGCCGGTGGAGGACGAGCAGGGCAAACTGTGCGGGATCCTGCGTTATTTCGATTTGCTCAAGCTGCTGCTGCCCGACGATACCGAAGGTCTGAGTGTGAGGACCGTGCATGTGTCCCTGGCGAAGCTCGCCGACACCTTGCAAGCCCAGAGTCTCGGGGCCATGCTGCCGCCGCCGGAGTGCGAGGAGGATCTCATTTTGCTGGTCGGGGCGTCGTCCCAAGCGACGGTGGCCAAGCGGCTCAAGCTTGCGGTTCACGACCGTCAGATCGGGCAATTCCTGGTGATTTGCGGGGACCGGCCGATCATCCAGCGTCATGCCATTGATTTCGGCGCGCGCGCGCTGCTGGTCACCGGGGAGAATCCGGTGGCGGGGGAAGTGCTGGCCTACGCCGCGCGCAAGGGCGTGGTGGTGCTGCGCTGCCACCAGGACACGGCCAGCGCGTCGACCTTGATCCGCTGCTCGCGCACCGTGCGCCACGTCATGGAAACCCAATTCGCCACGATTTGTCCGACCGAGCCGATTTCCCGCTTGCGCAAGCGCTTGGCCTCCAGCGACCAGGATTTGTTCCCGGTGGTGGACACCGCCAGCGGCAAAATGATCGGCGTCATTTCCAAATCCGACTTTGTCGATCCGCCGCGGATGCGGCTCGCGCTTGTCGATCACAACGAATATGCCCAGGCCGTCAATGGGGTGGAGGAAGCGGAAGTGACCGAAGTTATCGACCACCACCGGCTGGCCGGCGATCTCGTGTCGCGCGAACCGATCCGCTACCTGAACGAGCCGGTCGGCTCGACCTGCACCCTGGTGGGCCGCAAGTTTTTTTATCGCAGCGTGACGCCCACTCCCGGGGTGGCGATGTGCCTGTGTGCAGGCATCGTCTCCGACACCTTGTGCCTGACCTCGCCGACCACCACCTCCTTGGACCGGGAGATGCTCACCTGGCTGGGCGACCTCGCAGGCGTCGATCCCCAGGCGTTCACCGAGGAGTTTTTTGCCATCGGGTCGCTGATCGTCAATGGCACGCCCGAGGAAATTTTGAATGCCGACCGCAAGGAGTTCACCGAGCAGGGTGCGCTCGTGAGCATTTCCCAGGTCGAGGAGCGCGACTTGCACGGTTTCGCGGCGCGGCGCGACGCCTTGGAGGCCGCGCTCGCCGAGCTGCACACCAGCCGGAACTACGACTTGTCGATTCTGGCAGTTACCGACGTGGCGCTGCATCACAGCATGATTCTGGCCATCGGCCAGGAATCCGCGCTGGCCAAGCTGCCGTTCGAGCGGGTTGATGAAACCTTGTTTCACGCCCCCGGGGTGGTCAGCCGCAAGCGGCAGATCTTTCCCGCAGCGTGCGAGGCCATCCAGCAGGCGCGTTGACGGGCCTGTCGCACGAAGCGGTGCACGAAGCGGTTGCCAGCGGGCGGGAATCCGCTATGGTGTGCGGCCCGGTTAGCAACGCCGGCCTCTGCAAATGAATCAACCTTATCTAGCGATTGTTGGCGCGACGGGTGCCGTCGGCGTGGAAATGCTCCTGTGTCTCGAACAGCGGAACTTTCCGCTCGGCAAGCTCAAGCTGTTGGCTTCGGCCCGCTCGGCGGGCAAATGCATGACTTTCCGCGGCGAGGAAATCGTCATCGAGGAACTCACCCATGATTCGTTTCAGGGCGTGGACATCGCCCTGTTCAGCGCGGGCGGCGACATCTCGCGGGAGTTCGCCCCCTCGGCGGCGGCCGCGGGCGCGGTGGTCATCGACAATTCGTCGGCCTTCCGGATGGACGCGGACGTTCCGCTGGTGGTGCCTGAAATCAACCCCCAGGACGCCAAAAACCACCCGCGCAACATCATCGCCAACCCGAACTGCACCACCATCATCTCGCTGATGGCGCTGGCCCCGCTGCATGATCTTTTCGGCCTGCGCGCGGTGATCGCCTCGAGCTATCAGGCAGTGTCCGGTTCCGGCGCCCAGGGCATCATCGAGCTGGAACAACAGGTCAAAGCCATCACCCTCAACCAGCCGTTCACGCCCAAGGTCTATCCCCGCCAGATCGCCTTCAACGTGATCCCCCAGGTCGACGCCTTCACATCTAACGGCTACACCAAGGAGGAACTCAAGATGCTCCACGAAGGCCGCAAGATCCTCGGCCTGCCCGAGCTGCGCGTCTCCTGCACCTGCGTGCGGGTGCCGGTCTATCGGTCGCACTCGATTTCCATCACCGCCCAGTTTGACCGCCCGGTGGACCCCGCCGCCGCCCGCGCCGCCTTCGCCGGCAAGCCCGGCATCCAGGTGGTGGATGATCCGGCCAACAAGCTGTTCCCGGTGCCGCTCGACACCACCGGCAAGGACGACTGCCTGGTCGGGCGAATCCGCCAGAACCTCGTCCTCGACAACGCCCTCGACTTGTGGGTCGTCGGTGACCAGGTCCGCAAGGGCGCGGCCCTCAACGCCGTGCAGATCGCCGAAATCCTGTGATGGGCGAGCAAGCGTCGCCCCGGCGGCCATCCCTGGCTCCGGTCCGCCGCGGGCTCATTCCCATATGATCAGGCCAATCCACGGATTAGGCGGCATTTTTTTCAAATTATCGGCGGTTTGGGGTGGCTTGCCGAAAAAAAACGCAGAAAAGCCAAAATAGGACTTGTCAGGTTGGGATCGACTCCTATGTTCGCCGCCCCGCAACACGGCCTGCCGACTTTAGCAGAGGTAGGCCACTAAACAGGGACAATTTATCGGGTGCAGCTCCGGAAAAAAGCTTCAACGAGGTTTCCTCGTCGTTGCTCCGGTTTGCCCTCAGCCAAACCAGAACCACGCAGGAAATCATGCCGACTATCAATCAGCTCGTTCGCAAGGGACGCCACACTCCGGCCGAAAAGTCGAAGTCACCCGCACTTGTGAACTGTCCACAGCGCCGCGGAGTGTGTCTCCAAGTGATGACACGCACGCCCAAGAAGCCCAACTCGGCTCTCCGGAAGGTGGCGAAGGTTCGCCTCACCAACGGATTTGAAATCATCGCCTACATCGGCGGTGAAGGCCACAACCTCCAGGAACACTCCATCGTGCTGGTGCGCGGTGGCCGGGTGAAAGACCTTCCGGGTGTCCGCTACCACATTGTTCGTGGCTCGCTGGATACCCTGGGAGTGGACAAGCGCCGCCAATCCCGTTCGAAGTACGGTGCCAAACGCCCGAAGCCGGGTGCCGCCGCCGCTCCCGCCAAGAAGAAGTAATTCACCGACCCCAACCTTCAGCCCTCAAACGCCATGCCACGCCGCAAGCGAGTTTTTACCAAACCGGACCGTCGCGATCCCCGCTACGACAGCGCCCTCGTCGGTCACCTGATCAGCAAGGTGATGAATGATGGGAAGCGCTCCCTCGCACAACGCATCGTCTACGCGGCGATCGACCGTGCCAACGAAGGCATCGACACCGTCGATCCCCTGGAAGTCGTCACCCGTGCCGTGGAGAACTCCAAACCACGCGTCGAGGTCAAGTCCCGCCGGGTTGGTGGCGCCACCTATCAGGTGCCGCTGGAAGTATCCGCCGACCGTTCCGAGTCGCTCGCGATGCGCTGGCTGGTCAACTACGCCCGCAACCGCAAAGGCACGCCGATGCACGTTGCGCTGGCCAATGAGATCAAGGATGCGGCCAACAACCAGGGCAGTTCGGTGCGCAAGCGCGACGACGTCCACAAGATGGCCCAAGCCAACCGCGCCTTCGCTCACTTCCGTTTCTAAGTTCCTCCGCGCCCACCGGCGCACCCACCCGTGAATCCGAACAGTCCTAACCGCCTATACGTGCTCGAACGCACCCGAAATATCGGGATTGCGGCGCACATTGACGCGGGCAAGACGACGCTCACCGAGCGGATCCTGTTTTATACCGGGATGATTCACAAGATCGGCGAAGTCCACGATGGTGGCGCGACGACCGACTGGATGGAGCAGGAGCGCGAGCGCGGCATCACCATCACCTCCGCCGCCGTGACCACCGAATGGTGGCAGCGCGCCGAAGAGGGGATGACCAAGCTTTACAGCGAGCAAAAGCACCGCATCAACATCATCGACACTCCCGGGCACGTGGATTTCACTGCCGAGGTGGAGCGTTCGCTGCGGGTGTTGGACGGTGCGATTGTGGTGTTCTGCGGGGTGGCCGGCGTCCAGCCGCAATCCGAAACCGTGTGGCGCCAAGCCACCAAATACAATGTGCCGCGGCTCGTGTTCGTCAACAAGATGGACCGCACCGGCGCCGACTTCAACCGCGTCTTCGACGAGGTGAAGGACAAGTTAGGCGCACACGCCGTGCGCATTCTCATTCCGATCGGCTCCGAGGACCAGCTCATCGGCCAGATTGACGTGGTCAATCAGAAGGCGGTTTATTTCAACGACGACGACAAGCTGGGCTCCACCTACACCGTGGAAGATCTCAAGGGTGAACTCATCGAGCAGGCCAAGCAGGCCTACGACGAGCTGATCCATGCGGTGGCCGACGTGGATGATGAAATTGCCGACCAGTTCATGCGTGAGCAGGTCATTTCGCGCAGCGACCTCAAGCAGGGGATCCGCCGCGCCACCATCGCTAACAAGCTGATCCCCGTCGCCGGTGGGTCCGCCTTCAAGAACAAAGGCGTCCAATATCTGCTGGACGCGGTGGTTGACTATCTTCCAAGCCCGCTGGACATCCCGTCGGCCATCGGCATGGACCCCGACAACGAGGAGACCCGCATCGAGGTCATCACCTCCGATCACGAAAAGTTCGTGGCGCTGGCCTTCAAGTTGTGGGCTGACAAATATGTCGGCAAGCTGATCTTTTTCCGGGTCTATTCGGGCGTCATCAAGAAGGGCGACACCGTTTACAACCCGCGCACCCGCCGCTCCGAGCGCGTCGGCCGCCTGATCCAGATCCAGGCCGACGAGCACAAGGATATCGACGCCTGTTACGCCGGCGACATCGCGGCGATGGTCGGCCTCAAGAATGTCACCACCGGTGACACGCTGGCCGCCGACAAGCACGACGTCGTGCTCGAGCCACCGACGTTCCCGGAACCTGTCATCTCGATGGCCGTTGAGCCACGGACCAAGGTGGACCAGGAGAAACTGGCGCTCGCGCTCAGCCGGCTGTCCGAAGAGGACCCGACCTTCATGGTCAAGACCGACGAGGAAACCGCCCAGACCATCATTTCCGGCATGGGTGAGCTCCACCTCGAGATCATCGTCGATCGGCTGCGCCGCGAGTTCAAGGTCGAGGCCAACACCGGCGCCCCGCAAATCGCCTACCGCGAAACCATCACCCAGGCTGCCGGCGGCGAAGGCAAGCTCGTCAAGCAATCCGGCGGCCGCGGCCAATACGGCCACGTCATTCTTTCGCTCAAGCCCAATGAAAAGGGCAAGGGCCTGACCATTGAAAACAAGGTGATCGGCGGGGCCATCCCCAAGGAATACATCAACGCGGTTTTCAAAGGCATCACCGAGTCGATGTCCAATGGCATCGTCGCCGGCTATCCGGTCATCGATGTCCATGTCGAAATCCTCGACGGCTCCTATCACGATGTCGATTCCAACGAGAATGCGTTCACCATGGCCGCAATCTTCGCGATGAAGGACGGCTTCAAGAAGGCCAAGTCGATCCTGCTAGAACCGATCATGGCCGTCGAAGTCTCCACCCCGGATGACTACCAAGGCGACGTCATGGGCGACTTGAGCCGCCGCCGCGGCCAGATTCAGAACACCGAATCCAAAGGCAAGCTTTCCATCGTGCACGCCAACGTGCCGCTCAAAGAAATGTTCGGCTATTCCACGGCCGTGCGCACCCTTTCCTCGGGGCGTGCCTCGTATGCGATGACCCCATCGCACTTCGAGCAAGTCCCATCCAATATCGTCGAAGAAATCGTCAGCGACCGCTTAGGCTGATTTCTCGCCCTGTAGCCCCACCACGTAAACCGTCCCTAACACTCTCCACCATGGAAAACCAGAAAATCCGCATCCGTTTGCGCGCGTTCGATCATCGCGCGATCGACCGCTCCGCCCAAGAAATCGTGGAGACCGCCAAGCGCACCGGCGCCCGCGTGGCCGGCCCGATTCCCTTGCCCACCCGCATCGAGAAGTTCAGCGTCAACCGCTCGGTCCACGTCAACAAGAAGTCCGCCGAACAATTCGAAATCCGCACTCACAAGCGTCTGCTCGACATCGTCGATCCGACCGCCCGCACCGTGGACGAGCTCAAGAAGCTCAATCTGCCCGCCGGTGTCGATATCACCATCCGCATCTGAGGAGGCCGCCGCCATCCAGTTTCAAATTTCAAATTTCAAATCTAAATTCTTCCAGCCATGTCACTCGGCCTCCTCGGCAAAAAACTCGGTATGACCCGCCTGTTCGACCAACAGGCCGGGATCATGATTCCCGTTACGGTTATCGACGTCTCCGGCAACACCATCCTGCAGACCAAAACCCCTGACAAGGAAGGTTACTCGGCCGTGCAAGTCGGTTACGGCGATCAGAAGGAACATCGCGTCATCAAGCCGGACCTCGGCCGCTTCAAGAAAGCCGGTTCCACGCCGAAGCGCTTCCTCCAGGAATTCCGCTTCGAGGCGGGTGCCGCCATGCCGGAAGTCCATCCCGGTCTCGAGACCTTCACCGCCGGCCAATGGGTCGATGTGATCGCCGACTCCAAGGGCAAGGGCTTCCAAGGTGCCGTGAAACGTCACGGCTTCGGCGGCCTGAAGATGACCCACGGGTCCATGATGCACCGCCGGACCGGCGCCATCGGTTGCCGCTCGACTCCCGGCCGCGTCTGGAAAAACCAGAAGATGCCCGGTCACATGGGCACCACCCGCACCACCGTGCAAAATCTCAAGATTGTCGCCATTCGTTCGGAGGATGGGGTGATCCTGGTCTCGGGCGCAGTTCCCGGCGCCAAGGGTGGCTACGTCACCGTCCGTCCCGCCAAGAAAAAGACCGCCTGATCCGGTGGCAATCCGCTAACTCTCAAGATTCCAAGTCATGTCCGCCAAGTCCCTCACCGTCGAAGACGCCCAGGCCGCCAATCTCGTGTTGGTTGGTCCGGAAAAAGGCCGCCAAGCCGTTCACGATCTCGTGACCGCCTACCGCGCCAACCGCCGCACCGGCTCCGCCTGCACCAAGACCCGGGGCGAGGTCTCCGGCAATAACAAGAAAATCTTCAAACAGAAGGGCACCGGCAACGCCCGCCACGGTGACAAACGCGCTCCGATCTTTGTCGGTGGTGGCGTCGTCTTCGGCCCCCGCCCGCGCGATTACTCCAAAAAGGTCACCAAAACCGTCCGCAAGCTCGCCCTGCGCCGCGTCCTGGGCGACCTGGTCCGCGGTGAAAAAATCAAGGTGGTCGATTCGTTCTCTGTCGCCGATGGCAAGACCAAGTCGTTCATCGCCGCCCTCAGCGCGCTGAGCGCACCGGGCAAGATCCTGCTGGTTTCCAACACCTTCGATGAGTCCACCTACCTGGCCGCCCGCAACGTCGCCTGGGCCCAGCTCGTCACCGGTTCCGACATCAACGTCGAACAACTCCTCCTCGCGAAATCCGTCATCATCGTCGGTGACGCACTTCAATCCCTCGCGCAGCGCACTGCCTGAACCCCGGACCCACCCCGCGATCATGAAAGACATTTACCAGGTCATTAAAAACGTCCGCCTCAGCGAGAAGGCCACCTTTCTCCAAGAGACCAACAACGAAGTCACCCTCGAAGTCGACCGCCGCGCCAACAAGCTTGTGATCAAGCAGGCCGTCGAGCAGCTCTTCGGCAAAACCGTGCTGGCCGTCCGAACCTCCAACTATGACGGCAAACTCCGCCGTCAACGCCGCGCTGATGCGGGCCGAACTAACCACTGGAAAAAAGCCATTGTCCGTCTGAAAGAAGGCGAGTCACTCGATCTGATCTGAGCGATTCCGCGCCAGCTCAAACGTTAAACTTCACCGTTCCGCGAGTCATGCCATTGAAAAATTTCAAGCCCGTCACCCCATCCCTGCGCTACAAGAACCTCCCGTCATTCGAGGAGGTTACCAAGAGCAAGCCTGAGAAGAGTCTTCTCACGCCATTGAAGCGCAGCGGTGGCCGCAATAACACCGGCCGCATCACCTGCCGTCACATCGGAGGTGGCCACAAACGCCACTACCGGCTGATCGACTTCAGGCGCGGCAAACACGACGCCCCGGCGACCGTCGTCGGCATCGAATACGATCCGAACCGCACCTGCCGGATCGCGCTGATCCAATATGACGACGGCCAGAAGTCGTATATCCTCGCTCCGTTAGGACTGGAAGTGGGCACCACGGTGGTCGCCGGCCAAAACGTCGCCCCCAAGACCGGCAACGCGATGCCGCTGAGCGCCGTGCCGCTGGGCACGTCCATTCACAACATCGAACTCATTCCCGGCAATGGCGGCAAGGTCGCCCGTGCCGCCGGCCAACTCGCCGTGCTTTCCAACCGCGATGGCGGCTGGGCGCTGGTCAAGATGCCGTCCGGTGAAATCCGCCGCTTCAACGACCGCTGCTTCTGCACGATCGGCCAAGTCGGCAACCGCGATCACATGAATGAAATCTCCGGCAAAGCGGGCCGCACCCGCTGGCAGGGAGTTCGTCCGACGGTTCGCGGCATGACCATGAACCCGGTTGACCACCCCAACGGCGGTGGCGAAGGCAAGT